>CAYZFT010000042.1:0-9706 GCA_964477925.1 uncultured Candidatus Saccharibacteria bacterium | reverse complement strand
TTCAATGGCGCGGGGGCAGCCGACGAGCAAATTGCATTGCTCAAAAACCAGAAACATACCCTAGCAGACGAAGAGGAGCAGCTAAAGACTCGGCAAGCGTATGTTGAACTCAAGATTGCTTACTGGCAAGCAGTTGCTACGGGTGACGACGAACAGAAAGAAGCCATTGCAAAACGGGCGGCAGTACTCGCAAAACTACTGAAAAAATAAGGGGGAACTATGAAAGCGGCAATTTTTAAAGGGACAGGTATTATTGCAGTCGAGAATGTACCAAAGCCGGTTATTACAGAACAAACAGATGCTATTATTCGGGTCGTGCGAGCGTGTGTCTGCGGTTCAGACCTGTGGTATTACCGTGGTCTCGCGCAACACAATGAGGGTACAATCGGGCACGAATGCATTGGCGTCGTCGAGGAAACGGGCATGGCAGTTACGGATATTACAAAAGGCGATTTCGTCATAGTGCCGTTCGCCTTCAGCGACGGGACTTGCCCAAACTGCCAGAATGGCTTTCAAACTGCCTGCGTGCACGGTGGCTATTTTGGCGGTGGTACGGGCGACGACGGCGGTCAAGCTGAGTTTGTGCGAGTGCCGCAGGCCGATGGTACACTCGTTGTTGTCCCGCAGGGCGACTACTCCGATGAAATGCTTGCTTCGCTGCTCGCACTTTCTGATGTTATGGGCACGGGCTATCATGCAGCGGTCAGTGCTGGTGTGAAAGCGGGGGACACGGTAGTTGTAGTTGGTGATGGTGCAGTTGGGTTGTCGGGTGTCCTGTCTGCTCAGCTGCTTGGCGCGAAACGAATTATTGCCCTGAGCCGCAACCCGTCACGTCAAGCCCTTGCCAAAGAGTTTGGAGCGACCGACATTTTAGCTGAGCGTGGCAACACTGCGATTGAGAGAATCATGGAACTTACTGATGGCATCGGTGCAGATGCAGTGCTGGAATGCGTGGGGACCGATGAAGCAAACCAAACTGCCTTTGCGGTGGCACGCGCTGGTGCAATCGTCGGTCGTGTCGGTGTACCACACGATGTTGTGATTGATGCGAATGGAACATTCTTCCGTAATGTCGGCATGCGCGGCGGCCCAGCGCCAGTTCGCGCCTATATGGACATTTTGCTGCCTGCGGTGCTCGAAGAGCGCATTAACCCGGGCAAGGTCTTTGACCTGACGACTGACCTTGACCATATTGAAGATGCTTATGCGGCAATGGATGAGCGTCGAGTTATCAAATCGCTCCTGAAAGTTAGCGAGCGGTGATACATAAAATTCGTCAATCAATCGGTTCGCTGCGGCGGCACAATGCCTTACTCGCCATTATCTGCACCAGTTACTTTATGGTGATTCTCGACAATTCGATTATTTTCACAGGGCTGCCACAAATTGAATCAAGCATGAATTTTTCTCCCGCTAGCCTGGCATGGGTGACGAACGCATATGTACTTGTTTTTGGAGGGTTCTTGTTGCTTGGTGCGCGGGCAGGTGACCTTTTGGGTCGCCGCCGCGTATTTATCGCTGGCCTAATACTATTTGGTATTGCCTCAGTGTTTGTCGGCATCGCTCCCTTTAGTACGTGGCTCATTGCCGCACGAGCTATCCAAGGTCTTGGAGCTGCAATTTTAGCACCGTCTTCACTTGCGCTCTTGACTGAGCATTTCGCTGAAGGTCGCGAACGTACACGGGCTGTCGCTGCCTATAGCGCGGTTGCGGGTATCGGCGCTAGCGCTGGGTTGGTTATTGGTGGTCTCTTGGCAGACATGGTGTCATGGCGAGCAGGGTTTTTCCTGAATATCCCGATTGCCATTGTTATGGTCATTGCCACGCTACAAGTAATTACAGGCAGCCCACGGCACAAAGGCCGTTTTGACCTAGTTGGCGCATTGACAGCAACGCTTGGTATGAGTGCGCTTGTGTTTGGTATTATCAACGCAGCCGAGACAAGTTGGGGTAACGCACTGACGGTTGTGCCCCTGGTTCTTTCAGCAGTGCTGCTCATGGTATTTGTCATCAACGAGGCAAAAGTCAAACAACCAATCATGCCGCTCAGACTGTTTGCAGATGCCGAGCGGGTCGGTGCATACCTTACCCGCTTTCTTTTCCTTGGTGCAATGATGGGTTTCTTTTTCTTTACGACGCAGTACATGCAAGGCGTACTCGGATTCAGCCCGCTTGAGGCCGGTTTTGGGTTCTTACCCATGTCGGCAATTAATTTCGTGGTTGCGCTGATGGTGACACGGTATGTTCGCAGGTTTGGCATTGCAAAAGTACTTATTGCAGGCCTGGCGTTCACATTGGTCGGCATGGCATGGCTTAGCCAGGTCGGCATGACGAGTAGCTACTGGCTCAGTGTCGCTCTGCCGATGGTGCTTATTGGCATAGGTCAAGGTTTGGCATTTGCGCCAATGACGTCTGCGGGTCTCGCTGGCGTGAAGGGCGAAGATGCGGGAGCGGCCTCTGGTGTCATCAATACATTCCATCAGGTTGGCAGTGCACTTGGTCTCAGTATATTGGTCGCCATAAGCACAGCAAGCGCATCGCTTGGTCAGCCTGAAAATGTGGCGCTGTTAGGACGAGTAAACACCGCGCTTATGGGTAGCGCTGTGTTGCTAGCTTTGGCAATCATCACAGCGGTAACGTTGATTGCGCGGAATGAGCGGAAGCGTGCAAACCTTCAGAAGCAAGACACCTCACAAACACTGGCCAATGAGGCCGCATGACAAATAGCAGGGAAGGATTTATCTCATGCAACACATCAAACCAAAAACATTTAAGGGGCTAGCAGAGTGGTTCACGGGCAATGTGCATCCGACCATGATTTTTACAGGGAAAGAGCCGTCGCGAGCACGTATGGCATCGGTTCATTTCGAACCCTGCGCGCGCACCGCATGGCACAGCCACGCCGTCGGACAATACATACATGTCACCGAAGGCACTGCCTATGTTCAAGAACGCGGTAGCGAACGAATAACCCTTAAACCCAGTGATACTATCTACACTGAGCCAGGTGTCGAGCACTGGCATGGTGCGTCACCCGATAGTTTTATGGTTCACACAGTTGTCTGGGAAGCGCCAGATGGTGATGCGCCTGAAACGGTTTGGGGTGAGCACGTAACAGACGAAGAATATAACAAATAGGAGGGCTTTACATGAAGATTCTGATACTTGGGGCGGCGGGACAGATACCGCGCTATCTTATACCTGCATTACTCACACAAACCGATGCCGAGCTCTATTTGTATGCGCGAAATGCGCACCAACGCATAGCCGTGACCGATGTGGCGCGGGAAACGCTGATTGACGGAGACATTAGCGACATCACGGCACTGACAGAAGCAATGAAAGGCGTGGATATCATCTATATTAATCCGGTCGTTACAGTAGATCTGGCAGAACCTATTATTGAAGCTATGAAACAGTCGGGGGCAAAACGCGTTATCGTCAACACAATCCTCGGCATTTACGGTGAGGTTCCTGGTGCATTCGGCGCATGGAACCGTCGCATGATTGGTGATGCCAGCATCGCTGAACGTACCAAATCCGCACAGCTATTCGAGCGGTCGGGTCTCGACTATACACTGCTTCGCCTTTCTTGGTTTTATGACCAAGACGGCAATACTCGCTACAAACTGACCAAAAAGGGCGAGCCATTTGAAAGCGCACAGATTACCCGGCAGGCAATCGCGCAGCTCGTTGTCGATATCGTCAAAGACACCAGCGGCAGTTTCATCGGCCAAAGTCTTGGTGTAGGCGAACCAGACACCAACTGGGACAAGCCATCGTTTTACTAGGATTCTAGCTTAGTGAGTGCATACTAATAGTGACCTTGGGAGATATTGAGTCTAGTGCACTGACGGCGTCTGAGTGCGGGTTTGGTGGCGCCACGCGAAGTAGGCGACGGCACCGACGGGGAGTGGCCAGAGCCAGGTGTATATCCTGTACAGAACTAACGCTGCGGCGAAGGCATTTTGTACGTCGTCATTTGGAAATGTCATCAGAGACAGTAGCATCGCCTCTGTAACGCCCAACCCGCTACCAGGCAATGGTAGGCTATTGAGTAGCAGCATGACGCCCGTTATGAAAATCAGATATGCTGCACTCATGGTGCTTGCGTCTATGCCACAAAATCGAACTGCTATGAGCAGCACCAGGAAACACGTGAAGCCCCAGGCAAGGTTTGATACGGCAATCGGCCGAAAATTGCCAAAAGTAACACGGCGTGATTTCTTGCCGATGTCGACTACGTTGTCGGTGAGGTCTATTAGGGGTTTTTGTTTAAAGAGTTTGCGCCCCCAGTTCACTACAAGTTGCAGCTTTTTGCCTATCACGAGTGCCGCTTTGTCGCTGGAAATGATAGCTTTTATAATCCACAGCGCCCCCGCGAAGATGATACTTCCGACGGTGAGCCATAGTATGTGCGCCCAGGTTGCCTCACCAAAGAGTATGAGTGCGACGATGCCCACTAACGGTACGGCGACAACAGTAAAATACCGTGCTATACCAGAGAGAATCACGGCGATTGACGACTGATGAACGGCAAACCCAAATGATTTGTACATGCCAAATCGTATGACCATGTCAGACGGCGGCGGGAGTATGATAGCTGTTAATTGGCTGACAACAGAAGCTTGGGTTGCTTTGGGGACGCTGATTCCTGGCAGTACTGTTGCTGCGGTCCAACCAATCGCCCATATCGTGCCCGAGCCTGCGAGCAGTAATAACAGATTTTGGCCTATGGTTAGGCCGCGTATTGTTAACATAATCTCGGCAAAGTCAACCTTGGAGGGTAGTAGCATCGCAAACAAGTAGTACAGTAGACCAAAAGAAACAACATAGGTTAGTAGGCTGAGCAGCTTAATTTTAAATGATTTGGGTTTTTTGTTGGCAGACAGTAGAGGTACATCGGTTTTTGTATGTTTGGTTGGGGGTATTTTCTTAGTCATCTCACGAATTATACAGTACTAATGAGAGGGACAAAGACATAGCCTGGGTGTTCGGTGGTTTCGACGGAGCCTTTCATGTCTTTTGCTACCTCGTAAATGGTGTTGCCAACAGGGGCAACTAATTTACCGGGTGCTGCAAGCTGGTCAAGTAAACTAGTGGGGAATTTGCTCGCCGAAGCGCTGACAAGGATTCGGTCATATGGTGCGTGACGTGGTACGCCAAAAACTTTGCTGGCTTGGTAAAAACGTACGTTGGTGATGCCGGCACGGGCGCAGTTGTCGCGCCCAAACTTGACAAGCTCGGGGATAATCTCGACGGCATAGACTCGGCCCTCGCCACCGACGAGTTTCGATAGCAAGGCCGTCGTCCAACCTGACCCTGAGCCAACATCAAGCACTGTTTGACCAGGCTCGACTTTGAGCCATTCAAGCATCTGCCCCACGGTTGAGGGCTGGCTGTTGGTTTGGCCAAAACCAATCGGCAGAGGAACATCAAAATCCGCATCAGCTGAAACGTTACCGGGCAAAAACCCACTGCGCGGTACGAGCCGAAACGCCTCATTAATCGTCATCATACTACGTATTGTACGCCCGATGGGCAACGATGTACGGGGCTGGCTAATACGACGATTCAAGAGAAGCATCGTCTTGATCGTCGGGCATGAGGAGTCGCTCGACGAGCTGGTCGATATCGTTGTCTGACAAGTTGGCTTTGACGGCGTAGCCAGAAATACCGTAGCCACGGAGACCAGCAGGTGCGTCAGCTTCGTTGAGGTTCGAGATGATAAACACGCGGATATCTTTGCCCCAGTCAGTAGCGCGCATGCGTTTGAGCACTTCATCGCCGGCAATTTTAGGAATCATAAGGTCGAGCAGTACCAGTGATGGACGCTCTCGTTCGATGATTGCAAGTGCCATCTCGCCGTCATACGCTGCATAACAATCGTAGCCGACTATCTCGAGCCGTGTTTTGTAAATGTCCGCAAGGGCTGGATTGTCCTCGACGATAACAATTTTAAGTTTAGGGTATTCATCCATAGCATCATCACACCGAATGTTACCAGCAAAAACTACTGTTTTTAGGGTTTTGCGGGTAGGTATGTTTATGTATTTTTGTGGTCAGAAGGCTGCTTTTGCGGCACAGAACCTTGCTTGACTATGGCTACTAAGAACGACAGTAGGACGGCGATACTAACAATGGCGATAGGGTAGACGGGCGTACCGCGAACGAGCGGGAAGATGAGCAGTAGGGCTGCGATTGTACCGATGGTCGCAAAGAGCATGCCGGCATTGGTACGTACCCAGCGAACGAACGTATTTTGGTTTTCGTTGGTGCGCATGAGCTTGCCGAGCTTCGTTTTGATGAATACTGCGGGCCGTGAGCTGCCGCTTAGGAACCCGGCGATGACGAGGAGTAATGCCATGATGAGGAAGGTGCGGCTAATAAGTATGAGGTCAGTGGTGATGATATCGTAAGCGGCGCTAGCGGCATTGGTCTTGGTGGCGACGAGCGCATCGAGCGATGCACGGATGAGTGGGTAGCGAATGAGATTGATTGACTGCACAAGGAGAACCATGAGTGCTGCGATTGACCAACCGATAGCCATGAGCGTGCGTCGTCGGTTGCGCGCGAGCGCAATTGCCCCAGCACCAAATCCGATTGCTAAGACTGGTAGGGCGAAGGCTGTCTTGTTTATGACATTGATAGCCATGAGTAATTCAGGCATGTGTTTGATAGTGACAATCGTGATTTCGCCGCCTATTTTATCGATATTAACCTTACCGACAAAGGTCAGACCTCTTTCGACAAGACGGTCTTGCAAGCCGGCATAAACGGGGCGGAGGTTGAGTACAAGATGTTGATTGTCGACATACATAACATTGGCGTCTTTCATAGCTCGCGTGGCAACACCACCGTTTTTGAGACTGTCCATGATGCCTTGGTGTGCGGATTGGTTGGCCTTAGCCCAGAAATCGGTAAATGCTTTTGAGGCCAGTGCTTCATTGACCTTACCATTGACGGCCGATTTGAGGTTATTGGTCAGAGGCCCAGAAAGGCCGTTGATTTGCTCGGGCAAAATCTCGGCCAGACGCCCTTGCACGTCAGCCTGTGTAAAGACTTGGTCGGTGATGCGGGTTGAAATGCTCGAGCGAATGGCCGGGTCCTCGATGAGCTGTGAGGTTTTTTCGACCCACACGTCGGTGTTGACGATGTTGCGTTTAACCCAGATTGAGCTGACGCTCATGGCCGAAGAGAGTGCGCAGAGCAAGACAAGCAGTGAAATGGTAAAACTGCGCAGGAACTGCGTAAAACCACCTCGTTTTTTATCAAGTGCTTCATTCTCGAGCCGAGCGACGGTTTGTTCAAGTTCGGCAATTTGTCGGAGCAAATCGGCCCTGGTAGACATCGATGATTTCTCTCCTGATGTTGTTGATGCCATAATACTGTTACGGTACCACTCTAGAGCAAAAAATGCAAGTATGCTGACCCTTGTGTCACAACTCTCGTCACGTGGATGGAGTAATGTCCTCGTTGCTTTCAGAATCGACAGGGAAAGGTGGATACGTCATCAGACATACATAGCAAACGTACCCCCTTGATTTTAGCTGAGACTGAGCGTATAAATCAGAATGTAACATAAGGTGCTATCCAAAGGAGGAAACGCATGCTACTTGCATTATCACTGTTACTGGTGGGGGTTGTGTTAAGCCTCGCCGGGCTAAAACTGATTAGGATATTGCTGCCGATTGTTGGCTTAGTTGCCGGTACGATGGCAGGGTTTATGGGCTTTCAAGCGGTGTTTGGCACGGGGGTCATCAGCACCTCAATCGCAATTTTTGTGGCGATTGCAGTTGGTCTGCTCCTGATGCTCCTGAGCTTCTTTTTCTTCGAGCTTGCCGTATTTGTATACACGGCACTATTTTTCGCCAGTATTGTCGGGTACCTTGGTATCGCAATTGGTGTTGGTGACAATGGCTTCATCATGTTCATGCTTTCGCTCACCGGCTTTATCATCGGTGCGATTGTTGCGAGTAGCCAGGCATTTAGTGCGAGTCTCATTATTGCGCTGACCGCATTTGGGGGTGTTGCGCTAGTGCTTGCAGGGGTGTTCCTACTCGTCGGTAATGTCACCGTTGATCAGCTCAACCAAACGGGCATTATCAAGACAGTCATGCAGGTCGTTGACCAGTCAATCATCTGGTTCTTTGTCTGGTTTGGTGGCTCGCTACTTGCCTTGCAGGTTCAGCGCAGCATGTTGCAGCTTGAGGTGTTTAATGGTGCTTACGAGTATCAGTTCAATCAGAAGTAATCAACTAAAGTACTACGGACAATGTAGGAAGGGATAACCAATTATGGCAAAATCAAATCTTAAAATCGTCGGCATTAAACCAAGCACCGTGGCTATGTTCGAGGGTGTATTCTTCGCAATCGTCGGCCTCGGCATCGCGATTTTTCACACACTCAGTAACACATTTGCATTTGCGCAGGCTACCGACAGTGTCTTCGCAGGCCTCGCCTTCGGTATGGCTACCGGCATCGTCAGCATTATCGTCGTGCCATTTGTGTACTTCGGTATCGGCTGGCTCATCGGTTACCTCAACGGTTGGGTAATCAATGCGGTCATGGCTACCAGTGGTGGTATCATGCTCGACGTCGAACAAAAATAATAGAGCCCACAAACACGGGCGCACACTTCGTGCCACTACTACCCCCGCATCATCGCATGTCGGGGGTAGTTCTATACTGGCACTAGCAATTTGTAGCGTGCTACAATGATGCTCATGCGCTATCTCAAGCCACGAGCTGGTACGTTTTACTGCTTTTCACCCCCTGTAATGATCGCCACGTTTGCAATCGAGATTATTCTGGCCGTGCACACGTTGGTACGCTATAAACTGTCGGCTGTAACGCGTCTGGCTGCCTCAATGCTCATTTGTCTTGCGGTCTTTCAATTGGCAGAGTTCAATATCTGCGAAGGCGCACTGGGGCTCGACAGCGCGAATTGGGCTCGACTCGGTTTTGTGGCCATAACACTGTTGCCGCCGATGGGGATACACCTCGCGACAAAACTCGCTAAAGACAACCAACCGGTACTTGTGGCCGGTGCATACGCTGTGGCTGTGGCATTTGCGGGCTATTTCATGTTCGTTGCGCACGGCTTGACCGGTCCTGCCTGCATGGGCAACTACGTCATATTTGAAATCGCGCAAGGTGCGGGCGGTTTGTACACGATGTATTATTACGCGCTGCTAATAGTAGCAGTGGCGTATGCGCGGCAGATGGCAAGCCGAGCGCAGCAAGCTCATAAAGCACGGGCGCTCAATGCTCTTGCAATTGGATATTTGGCGTTTATGGTGCCGACGACGGCGATTAACCTCGTTAACCCCGATATGGTGAGCGCGATGCCTTCTATCATGTGTGGGTTTGCGGTCATATTGGCCCTCGTGCTTGCGGGCGAAGTTTTGCCCCAATATCACAAGCGAGAGACGCTGGTCAATTATGTCCGTGAGCGATTTTCATTCTAATACAGCGCGCTAATCGATACCTAATACCTATATTTAAAGCTCTCGTCATCCCGGGTCAGACCTGCAGGCGGTTATTAAATATCAGGTAGTCTTCCCGTATCGTAGTTCCCGAACTACGGCCGGCTCATTTTGTATCGACAAAATGAGAGTAAGCGACTTAAGGAGCTGTGAAATAACTGGTTTACTTGTAGCTCTCTTGCATTCTCAGGGTTCCTGCGGGCAAATCCAAATATAGC
>CAYZFT010000041.1:0-9774 GCA_964477925.1 uncultured Candidatus Saccharibacteria bacterium | reverse complement strand
GGCGGCGGAGGGTGGCGACGTTGATGCGTACGGTGTGGCGGTCGACGAGGGCTTGAGCACGCTCAATCTCGACCTTGTCTTTGGCGTTGGCAAGCTGCTTTTTGGCCTCGTCACGGGCCTTTTCGGTCTCGGCCAAGTTAATCTCATCACCATGCGTTGCTTCGTCTACCAAAATGCGAACTTTTTTACTATTGATGTCGGCAACACCACCAAATGTTGCGTATTGCTCGACTTTGTAATCATCGTCGTCGGCATGGCGGCGGATGGCAATCATGCCCGGCTTAAGTGCGGCGAGGAGCGGCATATGACCCCGTAAAACCGTGATTTCGCCGTCTATTGTCGGCAGGACGATAGAGTAAGCATCTTCCTCGAATTTCACACCTTCAAGCGTGACGAGCTGTAGTTTCATTGAGCAAACCTCCGGTCCTGAGTAGTAGTATGTAGTATGCAATATGTGGTATGGGTCATTTTCCACTTCCTTTTACAGAGTTAATGAGACCTGTCAATAATTTATGCGTCGCAGTACTCTCGGAATAGCATTTTTCTAGGTCTTCTTTTGCGAGATACCCTATCCCACGCGCTATGAGCATTTGGCTCTGTAGTTCTGTAAGCGAACCCTGAGCCATAGTGTAAAAATGAGCCTTATCTGCTTTTGATTGACGGCTAAAACCCTCGGCAATATTTGATGAAATCGAGATAACCGCTCGTCTCATCTGTGAGGTTAGTCCAAACTGTTCCTTGGAAGGAAATCCATCGGTGTGGCTATATACAGCCAACCCTAATCTGTAGCTATATTTCCAAGCGTTTAGGTCTGTAAAAGTCGTAATTTTCTCTGTCATTTCACCCATATTCCGTACTACATTCCCCTTACTACTTACTACTCCAAAAACGTTACTTTACGTCCTTGATTGAGCCCTTCATGTAGAACGCGCTTTCGGGCTTGTCGTCATGCTTGCCGTCGATAATCTCTTTAAAGCTCTGCACTGTGTCTTTGAGGCTGACATAGCTGCCCTCGTTGCCGGTGAATTTCTCGGCGACGAAGAAAGGCTGGCTCAAGAAACGCTGGATACGGCGAGCGCGGGCAACGGTCTTTTTGTCTTCGTCACTCAGCTCATCCATGCCAAGAATGGCGATAATGTCTTGCAGGTCTTTGTAGCGCTGCAAAATGCGCTGGACTTCACGGGCGACTTCGTAGTGCTCTTTGCCGACGATTTCGGGGTCAAGAATGGTACTTGAGCTGTCAAGTGGGTCGACTGCCGGGTAGATGCCGATGTCGGTCAGTGCGCGGTTCAGTACGATGGTCGAGTCAAGGTGTGAGAACGTAGTTGCCGGGGCCGGGTCGGTCAAGTCGTCGGCTGGCACGTAGACGGCCTGTACGGATGTGATTGAACCTTCTTTGGTGCTGGTGATGCGCTCTTGGAGGGCACCCATTTCTTGCTGCAAGTTTGGCTGGTAACCAACAGCACTTGGCAAGCGGCCGAGCAGGGCAGAGACTTCTGAGCCAGCCTGGGTAAAGCGGAAGATGTTGTCGACAAAAAGCAGCACGTCTTTGCCGTCATCACGGAAACTCTCGGCCATAGTAAGACCACTGAGGCCAACACGAAGGCGGGCGCCTGGTGGCTCATTCATCTGGCCAAAGACAAGTGCGGTGTTTTTGAGTACGCCGGCGTCTTTCATTTCGTTGTAGAGGTCGTTACCTTCGCGGGTACGCTCACCGACGCCAGCGAATACTGAGTAGCCACTGTGGAATTTAGCGATGTTGTTGATGAGCTCTTGGATAAGCACGGTTTTACCGACGCCAGCACCGCCAAAGAGACCGACTTTACCACCCTTGGTAACAGGGCAGATGAGGTCGATGACCTTGATGCCTGTCTCGAGGATTTCGATAGAGCCAGACTGCTCGTCGAGCTTGGGTGGCTCACGGTGAATGGGAGCAGTTTTGCTAAAATCACCACCAGCGATGTCATCAATCGGCTCACCGATGACGTTGAACATGCGCCCCAAAGTGGCCTGGCCAACCGGTACGCTAATAGGTGCGCCCGTGTTTGTGACTTCGTCGCCACGACGCAGACTATCGGTGCTACTGAGTGCAACGGTGCGCACGGCACCCTCGCTCAGGTGCTGTGCAACCTCAAGTACGAGCTTCTGCCCATTTAGTGTTGCTTCGAGCGCCGTGTTAATCGGCGGCAAACTTTTACTCTCAAATTCTACGTCAACGACCACACCAACGACCTGTATGACTTTACCGTTTGCCTTTTCCATAGTTGCCCCTGCCATTATTTGTCTCCTTTCGAATCTCGAGTCGCGAGTCTTGAGTCGCGATTTCTCGTAGAGCTTATTAAACCTGTTAGCATCTTATTACATTCAATCGAGCCATCGACTAACTCTAGAAAAGATTCTTTAGGCAAATAGCCGATTTCTTGCGCAATAATAAAATGGCTCTGTAGCTCCGACAAAGAGCCCTTCGCTATGTCATAAAAATGTGCTCTGTCGGCGACCGTTCGCCTACCAAATCCTTCGGCAATATTTGCTGCGATAGAGGTTGAGGCACGACGGACTTGATTGGTAAGTCCGAACTGCTCGTCTTTCGGAAACATCTTTGTGACTTTATATGTTGCCACAGCAAGACTTTTTGCCGATTGCCAAACACGCAGATCAACAAAACTCTTAATGGTCATACCTGCGGCTTGCGACTCGCGACTCGCAACTCGTACATTACCCATTGAGAGCCTCCGCACCGCCGCTTATTTCTGCTAATTCCTGGGTTATTGCCGCTTGGCGGGCGTTGTTAAACTCGAGCGTTAGGGCATCGACGATATCACTGGCATTATCGGTAGCGTTTTTCATGGCAAGCATACGCATGCTCTGCTCGCTCGCGATTGCCTCGAGTATAGCTTGGTACAATTGGCTTTCGAGTAACTGCACGGTTACTGCCGCGAGTAGTTCGGTTGCGTTTGGTTCGGCCTCGGCCGTAGACAGCTCTTCGTCAAGCTCTGCCTCGGCAAAACCAGCTGGCAACACTTGTTGTACACGTACCTCGGTATTAACCGTCGAGATAAAGTGCGTGTAGACGATATCGATATCATCGGCATCGCCGCGTACAAAGCTATCGACAACTTGGTTTAGCAACGGGCGTAAATCGTCTGCATTAGGGCGGTCGGGCAAATCATTGTAGACGGCTTCGACATGGAGCCCTTGCACGCGCGCTGCGGCCTGGGCGACCTTGCGGCCCACGGCGATGATGTATGTCTCGATACCCGCGTCGCGGTCGCGTTTGGCTTCGGCCAGGAGCCGACGAATGATGTTGCCGTCATAGGCACCGGCCAAACCAAGGTGGCTCGAAATAACAACGAGGTACCGTCGCTTGATGGGCCGCGCAGTAAACCACTCAAATTCGCTGGCTGCTTCGAGCTGCCGCAGCCGCGTTAGCATCTGCCGCGCTAGCAGGCTATACTGCATTGGCCGCTCGGCAGCTGTCTGTGCACGGCGCAATTTGCTCGCCGCAACAAGCTGCATTGCTTTGGTTATCTGCCGCGTGTTCTTCACGCTTTTGATGCGGCTTTTGATTTGCTGTCTAGACGCCATAATTTGCCTCCGGCAAAATAGTAGTATGGGGTATGTAGTATGCAATATGGGCATTCATGAACCCTGCCCATAAACCATTTTCCATACTACATGCTACTGTGGTCATTTATTTTGCGCTTTCTTTCTTGGTTGCCACAAAACTCTGGGCAACCTTTTTCGCTTCGGCAATAATCTGCTTGATCTCGTCTTCTTCGGCTTTGGTACCTGCGTTCAGCGTCTCGACAAGCTTTTTGTGGCTCTTGGCGATGGCTGCATAGGTGTCGGCAGCGGCTTCGCGGATTTTCTCGGCTGGTACATCATCGTAGGCACCACCGGTAGTAGCAGAGACGTAGATGACCTGCTCGGCAATACTGCGCGGGCTGTACTGTGGCTGTTTGAGCAGCTCGGTCAGGCGCTGACCACGCTCAATTTGTTGCTTGGTTTCGGCATCCATATCGCTCGAGAATTGTGCAAAGCTGGCGAGCTCGCGGAACTGGGCGAGGCTGAGCTTGAGCGACCCTGAAACAGATTTGACTGCCTTCGTTTGGGCGTCGCCACCCACGCGTGAGACCGAAAGGCCAACCGAGATAGCGGGGCGGATGCCCTGGTAGAACAAGCTCGTCTCGAGAAAAATCTGACCATCGGTGATAGAAATGACGTTCGTTGGGATGTACGCGCTAATGTCTCCAGCCTGCGTCTCGATGATAGGCAGGGCAGTGAGCGAGCCAGCACCAAGCTTGTCATTGAGCTTAGCGGCGCGCTCGAGCAATCGCGAGTGAATGTAAAAGACATCGCCGGGGTAGGCTTCGCGGCCTGGCGGGCGGCGAAGCAAGAGCGACATTTGGCGGTAGGCAACGGCGTGTTTCGAAAGGTCGTCATAGATGATAAGTGCGTGTTTGCCATTGTCACGGAACCATTCGCCCATAGCGCAACCAGCGTAAGGAGCGAGGTAGAGCAGTGGTGCTGGGTCGGCTGGGCTGGTTGCGACCACGATAGTCTGCTCCATCACACCTTCGCGTTTCAGTCGCTCAACCAGTGCAGCAACTTTTGATGATTTCTGACCAATCGCAACATAGACATTTACCACGCCAGTGTTTTGGCGTTTTTGGTTGATCATCGTATCGAGTGCAATCGCCGTCTTGCCAGTTTGGCGGTCACCAATGATTAGCTCACGCTGGCCGCGGCCGATGGGTATCATCGTGTCGATAGCCATGATGCCGGTCATGATAGGCTCGTGCACGCTCTTGCGAGCCATGACGCCAGGAGCTTTGCGCTCGAGCGGGTAGCTTTCTTTGGCCTTAATTGGGCCCTTGCCGTCTAGCGGGCGACCAAGTGGGTCGACCACGCGGCCAACCATCTCTGGACCAACAGGTACTTCGAGTACTTTGCCCGTCAGGGTTACACGAGCGCCGGCAACAACTTCATAGTCTGCACCGAGCAGTACTGCGCCGATTTCATCCTCGAGCAAGTTCAAGACAAATGCTTCAACACTGCCGCCCGTATTTGTTTCGATAGAGACGACTTCGTTAAAACCAGCATCGCTGAGGCCATAAATCCAGGCTACACCGTCACCAACGCGTGTGACGACACCGACGGCTTGTAGGCCCTCGCGCTCGCGCAGGTTTTCAATAGCTGCGTGCAATTCTTTTGATAAGTCAGATACTGATACGCTCATGCTGCTCCTTCTCAAGTCTCTAGAGTGTTAAGTTGGCGGAGCTTGGCTCGCGCCGTGGTATTTAATTCATAATCGGGGGTTGTCACCACCAAACCGCTCAATAATTCGGGCTCGACAGTTTCACTCAAGTGTATCGATGTGGCTCCAGTTTTGTCCTGTAAAAAGGCTGCAAGCTGGTCACGCAAATCATCGGTCAGCGGATGCGCCGTTTGCACGCTTGCTACTAACTGGCCATCTTGCAGCAGCAACTCGCGAGCGATATCTTGCACAAGCTGGTCGGCTCGGTCAGCCTGGCCGCGCTGCAACAGGTACGCCGCCCCCATGGCAAGCCACTCACCGCGCTTTTCGGGCTCGGCAACAAGATTGGCCGCAATAGTGCGGGCAACTGCCCGGCGCGATACGGCCACAGTAGCCATACTAGCGCTCCGCCTCGCGTTGCAGGGCTTGTTCAATCAATTTGGCGTCTTTGGTGGCATCGACCTTTTCGCCAATAACCCGCTCGGTCGCGGCGGCAACCAAGGCAACCGCTTCTTTTTTGAGCATGGCTTGCGCTTTGCGCACATCGGCATCAAGTGTGACACGAGCATCGGCCACAATCTGCTCGGCTCGCTCTTTGGCCTTGGTTTCGGCGGCCTGGACGGCACTGGCGGCCGCTTCGTTGCTACGTGTCAGCAGCGCATCTGCCTCCTTGCGGGCAGTCGCCAATATGTCATCGGCTTTTGCTTCGGCCTTTTCGAGCGCCTTACGTGCCTCGGCAGCCTCTTTGGCGGTTGTCTCGAGAGCCACTTGCCGCTTATCGATTGCACGGATGAGGGCAGGAAAGACGAATTTACTCAGCAACGCTACCAGTACGATAAAGGCTATTGTCTGCTCAATGAGCAGCTTGAGATTGATGCCAAGCGCATCAAGTATCCCCGGTGACGCCGCCGCTTCTGCGAAATATGTTATCACTTCTCGTTACGCGCCTTGTTATTAAACGAACTTAATGATGAGGGCAACGACCAAGCCGATGATGGCGAGGGCGTCAATGAGGGCCATAGCAAGAATCATGCTACCCTGGATTTTTGGCTGAGCCTCTGGGTTGCGACCAATCGCTTCCATTGCTTTTGCGCCTACCAGACCGAGGGCGAGGGCAGCAAAACTTGCGCCGAGTGCATAGGTGAAGCCGAATGCAAAACTTTCCATATTACTATAACTCCTTTATTTAATTACTAGTGTAGTACCAAACCATTGCCACCGGCCGCTAATGCGCCCCGTGCGTCTCCCCCTCGCTTGGCAAGGCCAATGAGATGAAAGCAATGGTCAACATAAAGAAAACGTACGCCTGAATGGCGCCAACGAACAGCTCAAGCCCGTAAAAGACTGGCAAGATGACTGCACCGGCATAACCCGTTAAGAATGCAATCACCGTCAACAACACCTCACCGCCAAGCACATTACCAAACATTCGGAGTGCCAGTGCGGCCGTACGTGAAAACTCGGCCAAAATCTCGAGTATGCCGATAAAGGCATGGATGGGGTCCTTGAGTGGGTTAACGAGGTACCGTTTGGCATTGCCGAGAAAGCCGCGCCGCTTGATGGCCCACAGCTGCGCCGTAACGATTGAGATAATGGCAACCGCCAGTGTCGTATTGAGGTCGGCCGCAACGCCACGGAACAGCGGTGCGCCGTCGTAAGTTATCGGGCCGACAAAGGGCATAAGCCCAAGCCAGTTATTGACGGCAAAGAAAAACACAATGGTCGCACCAAGCGGGATGACCTTACGGGCGATGTCGCGGTTGCCGATGACATCGACGGCAGTTTTGTACAGCATCTCAAAAATCCACATCGCAGCCGACTGAACACGGTTCATCACAGCACCAGTGCGGGCCTTTTGAGCTGTCGTGTACAGCAGCCAGATGACGAGTAGCGAGCCGAAGAAACCGAGTAGCTGCGAGTTAGTGATGGCAAACGGCCCAATGTGCCATAAAACCTCAGCCGAAATACTAATGTGTGGACCGGCGGCCTTACCGGCGGCTTCAGATGCAAAATAGGTGCTTATCATTGCTTGACCTCTGGTTTGTTCACTTTTTGTAGTTGCTCCCACACGAGCTTCGCGGCGGCAGCAAGGCCAAGTACGAGGCCTGTCAGCGTCAGTAGGGGCATCGTGTTAAACCGTTTGTCGAGCGCAATCCCTGCACCCGAAAGAAGCACCGTCGGCACTGCAACGCGCCAAGTCGTATCGGCGAGACTAGCCAAAACCGCAAGCGCAGCATTGTCGCTCGGGGGCACATCACTAGTAGAAGCAGGCTTATCGTCTCTCTTCATATCCTAACCAGCATTGTATCAGCACCACCTCTGACCTGCAAACTGTAACCTTCACAACATTTGTGACATACGTCACAACTGCCGTCTGACCCGTGCCCAACTCCGTAGTAGACCAATCAATAACCATTGTCATGTTGAGCAATTCGCTGTACAGCGAACGAAACATCTTCCCGTTTGGGAAGGGATCTCTCCGCTGGAGTCGAGATGACAGCACCACCACGTGTGCAAGCGGGCCAAATAGTTCTTCCGATGATTCATTTTTAGCGCAAATAGGGTTGTTTTTGTATAGACTTTGCTATACAATGTATAGTGTTAAAACAAGTTGAAAGGATTCTCACATGACTCAACCCTCTGTTACCGTCTACAGCGCACCGTGGTGCGGCTACTGCTCTGCGGTCAAACACTACCTCGACACCAAAAACATCAAGTACACCGAGAAAGATGTCGACGAGAAGCGTGAATACGCCGAAGAAGCCGTGCAAAAATCTGGCCAAATGGGTATCCCCGTTGTCGACATCGACGGCCAAATCGTCGTCGGCTACGACCGCCCAACCATCGACCGCCTCCTCGAGTTATAAGCCGGCAAAACATTTGCCTTCAAGTGCACCATACTAACTCTTAACTCTTAACTCTTAACTCTATATACTATCAGTCATGGCTTTTGAAGATTTTGAGACAAAAGAATCGGTTGTGTTGGTCTATACCGGCGAAGGCAAGGGCAAGACGAGTGCCGCCGTTGGTCTAATGGCGCGCGCCCTCGGCAACCGCTGGAAGGTCGCGTTCGTGCAGTTCATCAAGCACTGGGGCGTCGGAGAGCACACATTCATCCGCGACATCGCGCCCATTTACGGCGATGATTTGCTGTTTGTCAAAGGCGGCAAGGGCTTTTATGACGCCGGTGAGCTGAGTGAAAAGGGCATCACCCCAGCCGAGCACAAACAAGCCGCCGCCGAGACTTACGACGAAGCCTTTGCCGCCGCCGCCTCTGGTAAATACCAGCTCGTCATTTGCGACGAGATTAATAATGCCGTGCATGACGGTCTTTTATCTGAAGCTAAGCTCCGTGTCCTCATCGAAAAGCGCGCGCCCGGCACCAGCTTGTGCCTAACTGGCCGTAACTTCCCACCAGACTTGCTACCGCTCGTCGACATCGCCACCGATATGACCAAAATCAAGCACCACTACGACGACAAATTCCTTGCCAACAAAGGCATCGACTACTAATGGACGTCGCATACGCAAAACAGCAGGTGGTTGATGCGTTACTAGCAGCGAATAATGTCTATAATACCTTAGGTTCAGCCGCAACGACTGCGGTCTCGACAAACCGGTTTGGCGATACATCGATGAGAATCGACATCGAGTCTGAAGCTGCAGTTATACATCATCTGCAACGCAGCAACATTAATTTTGTGCTCCGCAGTGAAGAGCATGGCAATCTGCCAGCCACCAATCTGTCCACACCGTCCTTTCTCGCGGTCATAGACGGGTTGGATGGGTCATCTGCTTTCAAAAAATATCCAGCGCAATCATGGGCAGGCTGCATGTTTGCTTTGTTTCAAAATGATAATCCGTGCTATGACGACTACCTCGCTGCAGGAATCATTCATCATAGCACCGGCAGACTCGTCATCGCCGCAAAGGATCAGGGAGTGCATATGATTGATATTGCAGGCAAATCAGAGACCCCCGTGGAGCCTCGTACCTTCAATAATGCAGATTTGCCGGTGTGCGTTGACGTGTGCAATTTCAAGCCAAACGACCCGATTGCAGCATACGGCTCACTCGAGCATGCTCTGCAGGGTGCTATTGTATCCCTCGGGTATGACACCGTATCTTTCAGCTCGACTGCCGAAGGTTTTACGCGTCATCTGCTCGGCGAAAGTCTAGCCGTAGTCGAAAGCACCCGCAAGGGGAATCTCGAATTCGCGACAGCCTACGCGCTCATCCATGAAGCAGGAGGTGATTTTATCGATCTCGAAACTGTCGGGGATATTGGTGCAGAATTATTTCTTCAGTACGGGCAAACATCTCACAAGCCGATTATCGCCTCAGTACTACCGGGGCAAGCAACCGCACTAGCCGCATCTATGACCAAAATCAAGCACCACTACGACAACAAATTCCTTGCCAACAAAGGCATCGACTACTGAGCAGTCGGAAAATGCTCGCTTCTCTGACCCACGTGCACTTCAAGCCATACCCCCGTAACGGGGCGTCAGCCCCGT
>CAYZFT010000040.1:0-10707 GCA_964477925.1 uncultured Candidatus Saccharibacteria bacterium | reverse complement strand
GGCGGCGACCATCGCTTAGGCCGCTTCGAAGGTAAGCACTCATTTACAGTTGTTGTCGTAACAGGCAACATCTTAGCCAGGATGGCTCCAGAGTGCCACTCTGCCTCCGAACATCCTTGTATATACTCGGCAGCTGCTGTGTTCTACCCTATAATCCAAAATCTATAATCGATAGTCGCATTTACCGGGGGCGCATGGCGGCTTGCAGCTCGCGGTCGGTATCGCGCTTTTTGAGCGTCGCTCTCTTATCGTAGAGCTTTTTGCCCTTGCCGATGGCGATGCGGAGCTTGATGTAGCGGCCACGGGTGAGCACTTCGAGCGGGACGATGGTGCGTCCCTGTTGCTTGGCCTCGATGAGCGCATTGATTTCGCGGCGCTTGGCGAGAACCTTGCGGGTACGTGTTTGGTCAGATTCTTCAATAGGGATGCCGCTGGTGCCATTTATGGTTGCATTCAAAAGGTACAGTTCTTCATCTTTGACCGTCACGTAAGCACCGCGTAGCTGGCCGTGCCCCATGCGCAGGTTTTTGGCCTCTGCGCCAGTTAGCTCCAGACCAACCACAATGCTATCGCCCAGCTCATAGTCATGCCGAGCGCGGCGGTTCTGGATAGTCTTTGACTGGTTAGTTTGGGCTTTATTTTTCTTGCGCCCTGCTGCCATTTTCATGCTTCTCATTGTACGCCAGGGGTGCTATATTTGACAAAAGATGATAAAGGGTGTAAAATAGAAAAATGAGTGAGTTTTTGCGTTCCCGCGCTGCTGTAGCTTTTGTGCTCGCGTTTGGCCTAGGTGTTACCGCCTGCTCAAGAGTTGAACCACCCGAGATTGCACCTGAGCCTACATACTCTACCCCCGATTATGCGCCTCAAGATAATGCGCCACGCATATGCGATGCCCTTGCCAACGTGGGCACGGCGCTCGGGCCAGTTGGGACGCCACCATTTCACTTTGCTTTTAAAGAGGTGGATGGGAAGTTAAAAGTGACGGAAAAGACTTTTGTATTCGGCGATGCAGAGGTTTCTTTAGCTGGGCTCGATACGGCCATAGCGAGTGACAATATGGCGACAGACAAACTACGCGCTGATGCGACTGCTGCAGCCAAAGTGACGCGAGTTGTCGAACAGCGAGTTGGGGGTGTACTTACTAAGGTGTTCGCGGGCTTTTCAGGTGTCAGTGAGGCCGAAGCAGTACGCAGTATCACTGGCGGAGGTGCGAAAAAGCTAGATGAGGATAATAAATTGACCGAGCGAACGGATGGTGCTCGAAAAAAAGTCATGCAAACCTTTACAGTCCACTGTTTAATGTCCTAAGCGGTCAGGATCCAGCGGATGACGAGGTCTTTGATGCGGCGGTATTCTTCCTCGGATAATCAGTTTTAGAAGGACCGAGCGGTTGTAGTATTGGTGACTAGTGCTCTGATTCGGCGCCTATGAGGATTCGGGCTATTTCCTTAATGCGAGCAGCTCTGTTACCGTTGAACTCGATACCGAAAAAATCTTCTGCACGACAAGTTAATAACTCCATGGCTTTACTTGTCATCGTATCGACTAAGTTACTGTCGATTGGCACAGTGTGCTTGACTGCTCGGGCGCCAAGCTGGCGAGCATCAGGCTTATCGAGCCGAAACACCGTCTCCCATTTGCTGCCTTTTTGTGCGGTGTCGCGTCGATATACGTACATGGCATGTGGACCAACGATAGGGCTGTCTGCTATGACGCTTTCAACGTCGCCATCTGCCCCGTTGATTAAGAGAAGGATATATTCGTCGGGGCATTCTTTGTCGCCATCTCGCACAATACCGCGCTGTTTCAAACTTCCTCGTACGTATTTTGAGTTATGCTCGCCTACGTATTGGCGGATGTTTTCGAGCGCTTGTAAACGGATAAAATCAACCCCGAATGCTTTTTTAGCACGGAGCTTTTTTTCTTCAACAATCGAACGTGCAACATCGGTGAGGCTCGAACCGGGCGGTAACACTTCCCATTGGACTTGCATGCGGATTGGAAGATCTTCAAGCCTCATTAACGAGAGCTGCTCGGGTAGTGCCGAATCGGGTTCGGGGTTAGGAATAGTATCAAACTGAGCGGCGAGTTCGGTCATAAAACTGAGCTCGGCTTTCACGTCATTTTTCTTGCGCTCTACATGTCGTAGATTGCTAATTGTATCTGCCAAAATATCAACTGCTGGAGCGGTGTAAGTAGTAGAGAGTAAACTACTTGCCTCGGGGTGAGAAGCCATAAACAGCATCATTTGTCGCATACGTTCAGCGCCGTCTAAGACCCCAGCTTCATCATGAATAGCCGTAACTATTTTTGCTAGTAGTGCAGAATGTACACGGCTCCCCCTCAAGACGGCACTTTTCATAGCGCTTTGTAGCTGGGCAGCATACTGGCCGACCTCGTTGGGTTTAATGTCTGTTCGGGAAACGAGCAAATAGGGTAATAGGGTCGACAGTATGACCATACTGCGGTATGCAGTTGGCAACAGGGTATCGGGGTTAGGGATATCATCTATGAGTGCTTGGACGATACCGCGCACCTTGTCGGCAGACTCCTCTCCGCTTGTTAGCTTGCGGATTATGTTCGCCGCTGTTAACTTTTGAGAGCCTACGAACGTGATGTGTTCGTAGGCCGCCTGATTGAAACCCTCATCATGGTCATCTAGGTCGTGTCGCCCAAGCAGCACACCGATAAATCGATACCCTGTAAATAACTGTGCATCACCTGGGTTTGGGACGCCATCTTCACTGATTATTGTACGCGAAGCATAATAGGTGAATCGTTCGGCGGTTACTTCGGGGACGTTAGCTGCAAATACGTCCTCAAACTTACGGGTCACTGCTATGACGTGAGCATACATATCAGTTGCCGATTTTGCTAGTTGAGGCGTCATCGGATATGGCTGACGCCGCTGTGTATCATTGCCAAGCTCAGGAGACATAATAAATAAATTGTATCACAAAGTTTACTCTAACACAACTTTGGGTGATTCCATACTTCTTGCTCGTTTATAAGGACTCGACGTTGCTAGTCCGCTTACGCGGTCAGGATCCAGCGGATGACGAGGTCTTTGATGCGGCGGTATTCTTCCTCGGTGTACTGCATGTTGGCGATGCAAAACTGCTTGTTGGTGATGTGGCTGCAAAACATGCACTCATACATGTCGCCGCAGTCCTCGATAAAGAAGCTATTGACGATTTTTTTGGACCAGATGACCGAAAAGCTATTGGTGCAGGTATTGCTGTCTTCGACGCGGGCACAGTAGGTTATGGCTCGGGAGCGCTGGCCTGCGGCGATGTATTCACTCTCGTTGACGCCGTCCGAAAACAAGATGTTTTTGCTGCCGCTGATGTCCTCGGAGCGGTAGATATTCTCGGAGCCATAGATGTTGTCAGACTCGGCGACGTTGAGGCTGTCGAGGTGACGGTCGGTCGCGGTGTAGTTAATCTCATTCCAGGCTGCCATGATGTCTTCGACGCTGTGGAGCTCTTTTTTGGGGCGAGCATCCCAGTCGAGGCGATTCCAGGCATTCTTGACAGTGATGAATTTGGTCGGGTTGGGTGATTGCGTCCAGGTTGGCTCGTTGGTCGTCGAGTCATAGACTTGCTGCGGCAAGCGCACGTCGAAGGCGAATTTTTGCTGGAACTGCTCGAGCGTGAGTGGGTTTTTGTAGCCAAAAATCTGACCGATGATTTTATCGAGAATGTCTTGCGCTGCTTTGGCGTCCATGGTGCGTTATGCCTTTCGATTTATTTTATCGCGACTCGAGGAATGCTCGGCGAGCAAATCACTCAGGTTGAAGGTTTGTGGGCCGAGGTTGGGTAGTGTGCTGCTGTGCGGTTTGGGTTGGTAGCCGGCGATGGCCGCGACGGCGGCAGCGTGCGAGATGGCTTCGGTGTCTTTGGGTGCGCTTGGCTCGGTAGACGCCTCATAATCCTGCTCAATGCTCTGGGTCTCTGGGGCGAATTCGGCGCTGGCCTGTGGCGCGGCTATCTCGCTGAGCTCGGCAGTAGGCGGTGCGGTCAAATCAGCGGTGGGCTTGGTATCAAGCTCAGGCCTATCACTGGCGTTGGCTGCCGCGACTGCAAAGTCGAACTTTTCGGGCAGGCTGCTCTGCTGTTTGTAAGCTTTAAGCTTATCGGGGCCGGTTGCCTTGCGGTCGAAATGCGGCGCATCGAGGGTGCGGGCTTTGACGGCGGGCACAACCTGGCCATTCGCGAGCACGCGCACCAGACATTCGCGTGGGTGCAAACTGGTCATGAGCTTGACACGGGTATCTTGCTCTTTGATGCCTTTGGCGTTTTCCTTTTCGACGAGCTCTTTAGGTAGCTCGATGGTGAGGTTGCCTTCGAGTGCTCGGGCGTCTTCCTCGGAAACCTTGAAAACATAGTAGTTGTAGGTGTTGGCAAAGATTGCGTCGCGCAGGTCCTTTTCTATCTGGCCAAAATACTGCTGGGTCAAGATGACGGTGAGGTTAAACTTGCGGGCTTCGGCGAGGATGGCGGCTAGCGCTGGGTTTTGTACGACGGAAACTTCGTCGATAATGAGGATAACCTGCTGCCCAAAGGCCCGAGCTTGGGCGAGCAGGAATATTTGCTGTATAAGTAAGCCGGCAACGGTCTTGACTACTTTGTCGCCCATGCTGACTTTGTTGAGTGAGAAAACGGTCAAGAAGTTTTCTTGGATGGTTTTGCTGAGTGACAATTCACCTTCGCTGACGAGCGCGGGCTGCAGCTGCATCTCATCGACGAGTGAGACGATGGGCGAAATGGTCTCATTGTAGTATTTGGTGCGCATATCGTTAAAATCGGCACCAAAAAAGTGCGTGATGTTATCGGGTATATAGCCCTGGACATGCTCGAGCAGTTGGTTGCGTGTATCGGTCTCGGTCAGGAACCGTTTGAGATTGCCAAGCGACATGGCTTGGGCGGTGAGGAGCACATACAGGCTAAAACGGAGCAAACGGTCGGCCTTAGAGTTAGCGTTGTCGCCCATGAGCGATTTAAAGAGCGTGCCCGTCAGTTCGGTCGCGGCCGAGATGTCTGTCGCGGTACCACCAAAAAGCTCGGTGCTTTCATCGCCAAAGTTGATGACTTTTTTGTCTTCGAGGTAGGTAAAATCGTCGGCGAGCGCTGCATGGGGGTCGATGATAATGACGCGGTATTGCTGCGCGAGTGAGGTGGCGTGCAAGCGGTCAACAAACAGGCTAATGAGTTTGGATTTGCCACTACCACTCGCCCCAACGATAAATGAGTGCTTGTAAAACTCATAGCTCGTGAGGTTGAGGTAGTACGGCTTAGAAAAGTACGGGAAGGCATCGACCTCAAACAGGGCGTTGACGTTGTCGCTGCTCAAAATGTGCATCGACTTTTCGATGTTGAGGTACTTGGGGACGCTTTTTTTGAGGTAATGCGTGTTGCTAGCGAAATCGATGGCGAGTAACTGGGCTGGCACCGCGGTCATGAGCTTGCTGGCTTTGAGCCACACGCCTCCTGGTGCTTCAAAAAAGAGCGCACTACTCACCGCGGCATTTTCGTAGGTCAGTACGCGCACATCAAACCAGGCATATTTGAGGTCTTTGCCCTTTTTGACGGTGTAGCGCTCCTTGAGGTCGAGCAGATTGCCACTGGCCGCAAACTGTACGAAGTGCTCTGTGCCGGTTGCGTCTGGCGGCTCGGCTTCACTTGCAGGAGCTGGGCGCAGGATGAACCCGTCGATGGCGTTGGAGAGTGAGCTGAGGTCTTTGTTTGAGCAGATGAAGTAGCGGACGATGTTGTCGGGGCACTGCCAGTAGATGCGGAAGCTGCTGAGCGGACCGAGGTAGTTCATGATGGCTTTGTAAAATTTTTGCCAGTGAGCGATGTCGAGCTTGTCTTCGAGTATGTAGAGCTCAAACGTGAACTCGGCGTGCTGTTTTGCCATAAACACAATTGTACACACTTCACTCTCGATGTAAAACAGCTGACCTCAGGAGGGGCGGGCTTGCCTGCCCCGCTCTTTGTTCGGAATGAATCCGAACAAAGAGCTCCCCACCCCTAAAGGCGCTGTTGACACAGCGCTTCTGGCGACGAGTGAGTAGATGCGCAAGTTTTTATGTCGAACTGGAGTTAAATAATGAGAATATATTCCTCTGCGGTTACTTTGAATGATGTTGAAGGGCTTGGTATGACAAGGTAACGTGCTTCACTTTGTTGCGAAAATTGCATGCAGGTCGAGTATACTTGGCGGTATGGGTCAAAATGTACCATGGAATGGCGCGCTGCGCTTGGCCGTAGCCGATGTCGACGAGACAATTGCCGATGTCTACACCCCAGCCGAGCCAGAAATGATAGCGGAGCTTAATCGCCTGCTGACCGACGGTGTCAAACTTTTTATGGTGAGTGGTGGGAGCCTGCGGCGAATCGTAAGTGGCATTACCGAGGCAATCACGCCCGAGCTGCGCCGCAATATACTGATTAGCCACTGTAGCGGTGCTGAAGTGTGGGGGTTCACTGCTGAGGGTGAGCTACGTGAGACGCCTTTTTACAGCCTGTACGCAGACAAATTTAGCGATAACATGAAGCTAGCTTGGCGTGAGTCGGTCGACAAGCTTGTGGCTGAGTTTGGGTTTCGGTTGCACCCTGTTGAGCCTAAGGTACACTTTCGCCAAAAGTACAGTGACCCACTCGACATTATGTACGATGACCGCGGGCCGCAGATTACATTTGAGCTCGTCAATGCTGCCGACTTAACAGATGTACAGGTGGCGCGTTTGTCGCACGATGTGCCAGAAACTCATGGTGCGCGTGACTTGCGTGTGCCGGTGCTCGAGCGAGCCGAGCAGATTTTTGCCGAAGCGGGCGTGCCAATCACGCCACGTCTGGGCGGGATGTTTGCTGTCGATTTTGCACTTGCGGGTGTCTCGAAGGCTATATCGATACGACACGTACTCGAAGACCCCGAGATTTTGGTGACGATTGGGCTGACGCAAGATGATTTGTCGACTGCGGAGGCGTTTGAAGTGTGGGGTGATAAATTTTCGAGCATACGCGGTGGCACCGACCGGCACATGTGCGAGGCGCTCGACCCGCAGGTGCGGGCGGTCGATTTCCGCGCCGAAGACCCCGCTGAGTTCCTCGACGGCTACAACATTGTCCTCTGGGACGGCACTGACCACCTCCACCACGGCCTCCTCGAGTACCTCAGCTCTCGCTCATAAAACTACGCCCTGAATGACAAAAATCGTTAAATAGATTACGCAGGTGTACAATCTATTTAACGATTCATTTGCCTTGGATGCTCACAATCCGGTTTCATATTTGATTGTCGTTCCGGTGAAATGCTAAGCGTTATAACGTCAAAAGCGATTAACGATAAAGTATATTTTCACAAGTCAATCCTAGACTCGGAAAGCAGATTACTTACCTTGTACAACCAGCCACTTCACAGACATTACTGCCTGATAGGGCTGTAGCCGGACTACGGGAGTCAACCCACTTTCTCGGGTGGATGGTCATAGGAATATTTATCAAAATGGATATGCCATGAAGCAAAAAATATAACAGTTTTTCGTACGGCAGAGTGCTACAATAAGGGCATGGCTTTAGACGAAAATTACATAATCTCTGAACTTAAACAGTTCATCGCCGAAGATAATCGTGCACTTGAATTGCGACTCGAAGCCAAACTCGAGGCCAAACTCGAGGAAAAACTTGAGGCCAAGCTCGATGCGAAACTTATTTCATTTGAGCAAAAACTTGACGCTAAGCTCGATGCCAAGCTTGGTGCGCTCGAGGCCAAAATAACCCAAAAGATTGATGATTTATCGGCGTCAGTAGCCGAGGCTATCGATGCCAGCAATGATGCACATGACGAACTGCTCAAAGACCACGAACGACGTATCACCAAGCTCGAGCACGTTGCAGCGTAGAACTAGCTAAACTATTTGTTCTGAAAAATGTCTTTGGCGGCGGACCAGACGGTGGGGTCATGGAGTTTGACTTTACGGTAGTACCAGTACTCGCCCCCCCAGAGGTCGATGTGGCGCATGCCGGTGTCTTTGGCGAATTTGACGTTGTCACGGAGTCGTTCGGCACTTAATGTCTGGTCTTGCTCTGTGAGGCTGATGCCCTTGATACCGCCCTGCCCGCTTGGTGGCCACGGCTCGGCCTGCAACTCGTGGATGATGCTATCTTGCCCGCCCAAGATTTTTTGCCAACCGGCGATGGCGCTGTAGTGCCAGGGTGGCATGGGGTAGGTAAAATAGCGTTTGGTGATGGTACTATCCCAGACTTTGCGGTAGAGGGTGAAGGCGTTGAGGTCGGTGACGGGGTTACGTAGCATGAGGGTGGGTGTATTGTTGCTGCGACTGATGATAACGGGGTGGGCCGTGTCGAGGCGGTGTACAAGCGCGAGCTCACTGGCGAGGCGACCGCGGTCGGCATTGTGACACTCACCAAATACAGCGTTGTAGTACTCGTTTTCAAGCTGGTAGCTCGCGAGGGCGGAACTATGCTTGTAACGGTTGACGACTTGCGTCATGAAAGTTTCGAGTGCTGGTTGCCACTCTGCCTGCGGTCGCAAGGTGTCAACCCACTTTGGCGAGTGGCACTCGGGCCAACGTGGTTGGCGCAGGCCGATAGATAAGCTGACGCTAGCACCGTGCTTTTCGGCCTCTTGCATTTGCCAGTCGAGCTCGGTAAAGTCATAATCCCCCTGAGTTGGCTCAATAACATCCCAGTAGCTGACAAGGCGAAGCTGCCGCACCCCAAGGTCGTCTAAAATGGCGAGGTAGGTCTCGTGTGAATCTAGCCCAAAGCTGCCGGCATAACCGCTGATGAAAGTAACACCAAGGCTGTATGGTTTGTCTGCCTGTGTGTGTTGGTACCAGCGGGCAACACCGTAATTGACGGCGGTGATTAGGATGATAGCGCTAGTGAGGACGAGCGTGACGCGCCCCCATCGACTTTTTGGTATGTATGAAAAAAACTTCGAGAATCTTCGCTGTTTCGCGGGTTCGTGCTGCTTCTTTTTCCCTGTGCTGCTTTTTGTACTGCTCATGTTTAACACTATTATATCCCAAGTGTCGGGTCGGCGGCATCATTGCTGTGCCACTGCCCTGTTTCGGGGTTTTGGGTTGGCGCGCAGCTGCCCCATAAGCCTCGTTTGGCTTGCTGAGCTAGCTCCATGGTCTCGGCGTAGGCATCGAGCTTTGCGAATGGGAATGAGTAAGCGAAGCCGTAACCTTTGGCCACAAGCTCTTGGTTGAGGTAGGTGCCGTCGTCGAGTACGACGTAGCGGAGCAAGCGGTTGTAACGGTCGCGGTTCGTTGTCAGGCGGTCAGAGACGAGACGGATACGGCCGCTGCCAATCCGCTCTTTGGTGTAGGCGGCGGCGAGCGGCCCATAGCATTGCACGGGGGTGTTTGGTTTGTGTGTTTCGGGCGTATCGACGCCGATAAAACGGATGGTTTCATCCACACCACCCATGTCGACGATGACCGTATCGCCATCGACAAATGTTTTGATAACGTACGAACCCGGCTCAAACGTCATGAATACTGTTGGGTCAACTGGTTTGACCCATCCGAACGCGTGTGCGGCTATCCCGATGGCGATAAGGAGAACTTCACCGACAACAATCCACGATTTTTTACGCTGTTTCATTACCGAAAGTATAGCAGTCTTGGCTATGCTTGGTGCTATTTGCATTCTTCCTGTGCGAATGCTCGTATGGAGCGGTCGTTTTTAGTGGGCCGATGACCGATTGATGCGTCACGACCAGTGGAAATGTTTCGACTGACTGTCGGAACGTAAGCTTTGTCCCAGCCTCGAGAGCGGTTGGCGGCTCGCCATCGAGCTGCAGCAACGTACCCGAGTGGAGCGCGAGTGTTTCACTTGTCACGTCACTCCCAATGCGTATGCCGAGAGCCATAGCGGCAAGGTTACCGAGCCGCGCCGCAAGGCTTGGTGCTGTTCGGACGACGCGTACATTTTCACCCCAATGGTATAAATCGGGGAAATTCATCAAACCTTTTGCCATAGTGCCGCTGTTTACAATCAGCCAGTCACCCATATCGGCTATCTGTTCGGCACTCTCAGCCCTGAATGTCGAGCGACTGAAAAATGCTGCCAGCGCTACCCTAATATTACCGATGCTTGGGTGTATTTTGCGTCGTTTATTATCATCGAGTAGGCCAGCGCCTTCTGCCGACCAACCAAGCGAGGCGTACGATAACGCAGTGTCCTGCGTGATTGTTCCATCGGGTTTGGCGATGTGTACATTGATAGTATGGGCAGGCACAATCTTGCCTCTTCTCAGAATCTCTTCAATCGACGAATCTGATCTGCCGTGAGCACCTTTGATGATATCTCCAGAGTTACCGCCCCGAAGGGGGCAAACTGGAGTCAAAATTGAATCTCCATACGTTTTAAACAAGGCTCGTATGAGCATCCGTGATGTGCCGTCACCTCCATGCGGAAAAAATATATCCCCTGGCCTTGGGTTCAGGTCTGAAATAACTTGCTCGTTACCCTCAATATTGGGGCTACTCTGGCACTGTACGACGGGTATTTTGCGTAACGTCAGCTCCTGCACGGTGGCGGCAGCAAGTTGTTTATAAGTTGGGTTAGTAAAAACTATGGCTCGTTCACCGTTTTGTAATAGCCCGGGCCGGTTGTGCATACTTGTCTCAGTAAATCTTAAATAGTTAAATAGTTAGATAGTTAA
>CAYZFT010000039.1:0-10843 GCA_964477925.1 uncultured Candidatus Saccharibacteria bacterium | reverse complement strand
GGTCGCTTCTGCGGGCGGGCGGAAGGGGGGTCTGGGGGGAATTCCGCCCGCCCTACAAATTTTGGGCGAAATCAGTTCGAATTTTTTCGAAAGCACACCGCCAGTTGGGAAATGTCTTTGTTGGCTCGCCCTCTGCGAGGGCTCGCCAGCCGATTTTAAGCGCAAATTGGAATTTTTTATCTTTGCCCCGAAGGGGCTGGCCAAAAGCGGGCTTCCCGAATTTTCATTTTTAATTTTTAAGGGATAACTATGAAATATTTTATCTACACTCGAAAATCAACAGACAGCGAAGAAAGACAAGTTTTAAGTATTGAAGCTCAGCTTGCTGAGCTAAAAGAATTTGCCGCCAAAGAAAAACTTGAAATCGTCGCCTCGCTTTGCGAGGCAAAAACTGCCAAAGAACCTGGCCGAACTGTGTTCGGCGAAATGCTTGCTCGGATTGAAAAGGGCGAAGCCCAAGGAATTTTGGCTTGGCATCCGGATAGACTGGCTAGAAATTCAATAGACGGAGGCAAAATCATTTATTTGCTGGACACAGGAAAGATTAAAGATTTGAAATTCCCGACATTTTGGTTTGATAGCACGCCACAAGGAAAATTTATGATGAACATTGCCTTTGGCCAGAGTAAATACTACATTGACAATTTAAGCGAAAATATCAAACGAGGTCATCGGGCAAAACTGCGAAAAGGAATTTGGCCAAACTTTGCCCCGCTTGGTTATTCCAATAATCCAAAAACAAGGGCGATTGATATTGATAGCGAAAAAGCACCATTTGTCAGAAAAACATTTGAACTATATGCAACTGGCGAATACACACTAAAAGCACTTGCTAAAGTTTTGGATCAAGCGGGGCTAAGAAGCTACAAAGGCAATGTTCTTTCTGTTTCCTGTGTCCAGCGACTTTTGCAAAACCCGATTTATTACGGTGTATTTTCTTTCAACGGTGAGATTTATGACGGAACACACGAGCCAATTATTTCCAAGAAACTTTTTGATTCTGTTCAACAAGTAATGAGCAACCGAGGGAAAAAGAAACGCAAACGAAAACACGAATTTGCTTTTTCGGGATTGATGAGGTGTGGAAATTGCGACTGCCTCATAACTGCCGAAAAACAGAAAGGACATCACTATTATCGTTGCACCAAGAAAAAGCAACCTTGTAATGAAAAATACTTGCGTGAAGAAAATCTTGTTGAACAGATGAAAGGAACTATTCAAAAAGTTTCTTTGCCTGACGATTGGGCAAATAATATGCTTGCGGAGATAGACAAGGAACGAGAACAGGCAAAAGAAGAAACGAAAGTTTTTGTTCAAAATCTCCAAACCAAAAAAACAGAGATTGAAACTAAGGCTGAAAATTTGCTTGATCTGTTTATTGGTGGGAAAGGTATTGAACCAGAAGAATATCAGCAGAAAAAACAAAAACTTCTCAACGAGAAGCTGGATATTCAACAGAAAATTAAAAATTTTGAACAAAAAGGAAATAATTGGCTCGAACCGATGAAAGAAATGATTTTAGCCAGTAGCCAAGCCAAAATTCTTTTGTCGCAAAGCGACAATCAAGAAATCCGAGCATTCCTAAAAAATATCGGCTCGAACTTCATTTTGAAAGATAAAAAATTCCAATTTGCGCTTAAAATCGGCTGGCGAGCCCTCGCAGAGGGCGAGCCAACAAAGACATTTCCCAACTGGCGGAGAGGGAGGGATTCGAACCCTCGATAGGGTTGCCCCTATACTACATTTCGAGTGTAGCGCACTAGACCGGACTATGCGACCTCTCCGTTCCCACAATTGTACCAGATTGAGTACAAAATGTGGTGGTTGTCGCCATGTACACCCACCGATTGCTAGCCTTGGGTTATTTTTTTATGAGCTTGGTTATGCCAATTACAGGCCCGATAATCATCATGGGTACCGCAATCATACCTACAATAATCGCGAATATATTTATTACGATGCGAAAAATGCCGATTATGCCCATGTCCTCATTTCTAATCCAGAAAAGCCTAATGATAAACCACAATAGCCCCTGAACAATAAACACAGCAAAGGGACCCACCATCCAAAAAACAGCGTTACGAACTCGGTGAGGGTCTGCTTGCTTACGTGCGGCCTGGAAATCAACGAGCACCGGCTCAATCACGTCATCTCGCCAGCCACTGCTGATGAGCTGTGCTCGTATAGCATCTATAGATGCCCCAGACCGGTAGGCTTGTTGAACAAACTGGATAAGCTGAGTGCGTTGTTGATCTTCCATATCTCGAGTATAGCAAATACTAGGCTAAAATTTATACTGCTACATGCGGTCGGGGGCGTGGATGCCAAGGAGTGTGAGACCTTTTTTGAGCGTGTCGGCATAAGTCTCGACAAGTTTGAGGCGTAGTATCTCACGGTCGTCGCCGATGACACGGTTTTTTTCATAAAAGCGGTTAAACTCCTGTGCGAGCTCGTAGAGGTAGGTGCAAATGTGGTGCGGCATGAGCTCGACAGTAGCTTTATCGACAGCTTCACTGTATTCGGTTAGTTTGCGGGTTAGGGTGCGCTCGTCGGGGGTGAGACTTGCGTCATCCCCGACCAGATTGGGAATCCAGTTTTGTGCGTCGCCTTCGGCGACACCTTTTTGACTAGATTCCGCATCAAGTGCGGAATGAGGGGGTTGAGTGTCTGATTTTGCTTTTGCCTTAACCAAGATAGAGCAAGCCCTAGCATGGGCGTACTGGAGGTAAGGGCCGCTGTTGCCTTCGAGCGCAATCGACTCGGTTGGGTCGTAGACGATATCACCGCCTATGCGGTTCCGCGCAAATGCGTATTTCACGGCTGCCAAAATAGTATCTTCGTTGGGGTTAGTGCCACTCGCCTGCCCTGCCGCACGTGCCGACTCGAGGATGTCGAGCGCTGTCACGATATTGCCCTTGCGACTACTCATCTTGACACCGCCCTGCAGCTTTACAACCCCGTGGGTTAAGTGCTTTGTACGTTCGGTTGCCTCGGGGGCAAACTGTGCGATGCTGGCGATGACGACCTGCATATACTGCGACTGCTCATTGGCAGTGATGATAATACTCTCATCAAACTCGTAGTCGCGCCATTTTGTCATGCTGAGGCCGACGTCTTTAGCCTCGTAGGTCGGCAAGCCCTCACTGTTGATGAAAACCCGTGTGTGTAGCCCTTGGTCATCACCGCGGAAGACCACAGCCCCGTCGCTTTCCTCATAGACACCTTTTGCAAGCTGCTCTCGCACGGTTTTGAGGCCAAGTGGTGTTACTTCACTTTCGGGGATGTATCGAGTAAATGGTGTCACCTGGAGCTGCTCATACAGCGTCGCAAAGTAGGCGTAGCTCCACTCGCGGCAAGTCCAGTAGATGCGTGCGAAAGCAGATTCATGGTCGTTTTGTGCTTGCAATGCATAGACGCGCTTGTTGATAGCGGTTATCTCTGCCTTGGCCATCTCGTCATCTTCGTAGGCGTTATTGCCCTCAACATATCTGTCGCCTAACCATTTTGGCCGTTCTGCCTCTGCAATCTCCGCCAAACTGTCGGGGTTTTCGCCGCCGAGTGCACGCAAGATAGCCCACATGCTTTTGGCCACATGCATACCAACATCACCCCCAAAATTGATGCGGACCGTTTCGGCACCGGCATGTTCGACGAGACGCGCGATGGTATCGCCAACGAGCGTGGTGTATAAGTGCCCGGCATGAAGCGGTTTGAATGGGTTCGGGTCGCTGTACTCAACTAGCACTTTCCGGCCAGCCATCGACTGCTCGGGCTGAGTGGTCAGCGCCTGCAGCAAAGCCGTGTCGGTCAGCCGCAGGTTTATAAAACCCGGGCCTGCCACACTGACTTCCTGAATGTGATAGCTCCGACCTCTCACACTTTCCGCCAGCGCCTCACCAATCTCGCGCGGGTTTTTGCCAACAGATTTGGCAAGTTGCAATGCAACGTTGGTAGCAAAATCGCCAAACTGCTCATCGGGCCGTGTTAACTCTATGGCAACATCGACTCCGTAGAGTTCATGCACAACGTCAGCAACAACCTGTTCTAGCTCCTGTTTCATACCACCAGTATAACAGATTGAAACTCGACAAGAAGGCAACATTTGGCAGCAATCCACTGGTGGCGAAGGCACAGCCCCGCTATTCTTGAGCGCTAGCGAATGAGGCGATAGCCGTTCTTTAGAGGGGGGGTATTTTTATCGGGTTTATCCCGATAAAGATACTGGGGGCGAGCCCTCCCCTTAACCCTACCCTAATTCAACCTTCAGCTTTTCAACAAGACCGACCGGTGTTGGGTCGATACCATTGAGCAAACCAAGATAAATCGTCACGAAATCGCCGAGTGCCGTCGCCCAAACAAGTTGCTGCAACAGCGTGTCGCCCACTGGCTCAACGACAAGCGGTGCAGGTCGCAACCCCGAAAGTAGCCGTTCGCTTACTTCAAACCGCTTCTGAACCCGTGGGTGTTCAAGACTTGAGCGAATCTCAACTACGGCAAACGGTTTCTCTACCGGGTGGCTCGACCAGCCAATAAATTCATTGTGGTTAAACTCCGGGTAGTAATTGCACCAGGCGGTGTTCTTAGCATTTTCGTTTGAGGCAATCTTCCATTTGTTAGCCGCGGGAAACAGTTTAGGGCCACTATAGATGATGGGCGTTTTACCCATCAGTTCTAAAGCAATTTGCTTGGCGTAGTTCTTAGATGTCGGGACAGTCGGCCCCCAACCGTCAACAAATTGCTTGAGCCACCCCCCAACCTCACGAAGCTCGCTAGTATCGGCTTCGGCGATGCCAAGCGGCTGCAATATGGCAATAAACGCATTGACGAAGTAGAACGTTGCCATACGCGGCTGGATGCCACCAGGGATTTCAAATAGCGGATAGCCTTTGGCACGAGCGATGTCTGCTAGTTTACCACCCGCTGCAACCACTGCAATCTGCGCCCCTTTGGCTTCGGCCTGACCAAGAGCTTCAAGCGTTTCCTCGGTATTACCCGAATAACTTGACGAAATTACCAGCGTATCTGGCCCAACATATGCCGGCACATCATAGCCGCGCACTATCTCAAACGGAATGGTCAGACGGGGCCACGAGCCAAAGACAACACCAGGGAGCGCCGAACCACCCATGCCAGCAAGTACGATGTTTTTGACTGCACCTTTCGGGACAAATGCAGCGTCAAACTCTCGCGAAAAGTAATCGCACTGCTTTGCGGCAACACCAAGGGCGTCTTCTTTGTCACGTTCATGAATCAGTTTTAAATCGTCAAGCATGTCAGAACCTCCTCTGTACTAGCATTACCATATAAACTTTGTTACCATAATCATTGTAAACTGATAGTTGATAAATGAAAAATACCCGACCGGTCGGGTCAAGGGGGTGGCATGATTTTTGGACATCAAGCAGAGGATCATACGAAGCAAAACGAGGACCAGCACCCCGCTGGCTCACCTGCCGGTAGCTCATTTATAGTCGGTGCTGCGCCCGTTGATACGATTACGCCAAGCGCACCCCCGACACCAACTCCGCCGCTCTCGACACCGCCCACCGATGCTACCGACACCGAAGACGACGTGGCACCAAGCATTCTCGAACAAGCGTTGCCCGAGCCTACTGTCGCTGAGAGCACGGTATTTGGAAACGTCGGCTTGGCGGATGAATTCAAGCCAAGCCCAGAGCCACTTTCGCCACCGCCCACGCCTGTCAAACCATCAATGCCAGTTGCAGAACCTGACAAAAGCGACAAAACAGATGATGGTGTCGATGAAACTGAGGCAGACACCGAAATCGAGGCTTTCGACAGTACCGATACCCCCCATGCTGATTTATTAGTACTCAAACAACAAGCACTCAGCGATCTAAGCCCCCTTGTTGGACAGCTCGAGCAGACACCCGAGGAACGCTTCCGCACAACCATGATGATGATTCAAAGCACCGACAACCAAGCGCTCATTAAAGATGCCTATGCTGCTGCCCACGCGATTGAAGACGATAAAATCCGCGCTCAAGCTCTACTTGACGTCGTGAACGAGATTAATTACTTTACCCAAAAAGCTAACGAAAACTAGCACCACGCCTAAACGTACGACTAGATGAATTCTGTGGCGGTAGCTGCTGCTTCATTCTGCGGCTACAGTTGTTGGCCAAGCTCGTAAAAACGTTGCTGCTCGGCAGCGATACGTGTACGCGCCGCTTCGGCCTCTGTCAATTGCGCGTGTGTTTCAGCGACAACTTGCTTTGGTGCATTATCAACGTACGCCTTGTTGGCAAGTCGCGCTTGTAAGGCGCTGATACGCTGGTCGGCAACCCGAAGCTCTTCGTTCAGCCGCGTAAGGTGTGACCGTGCAATGGTTGTGTCAATATCGAGCCAACAGCGATATTTCGTACTGGTCAAGTGCAAGCCTGCTCCGTCATCAACCTCTGTTACGCTCGCCAGACCAGCCATACGAGCAATGAGCTTGGCGTTGTCATGCAAAAATGGTACCTCGGTGTAATACATAGTCGTACCCCTGATACCGAGTGCTCGAGTGATGGCGCGGGCTTCAGTGACAATGGCTTGTAGCTCCTCGAACTCTGCGACTTTCTTGGCATCACAGGCTGTTTGCTTTGGCCACGACTGTACGGCCAAAATAGTCTCACCGGTAAAGCCCAGCGTTTGCCAAATCGTCTCTGTTAAGAATGGCGCAAACGGGTGTGTTAGCTTCAAGATTTGCTCGAGCAATTGCGCCATGACAGCCTTGTTTTCCTGTGTTTTGCTCGCTTCGATATACCAGTCAGCAACGTCATCCCACACAAAGTGATAGAGTGCTTCATACGCCTCTGCAAAACGATACGTCTCGAGGCAGTCGGTTATGGTCTGAGTTGCAGCATTAAGCCGGCCGAGCACCCAATGGTCGGCGCTAGATGCGGCTTTAGGCTTACCCTTAATTGCATAATCCTCGCCAAGCTTGTCGCTAATATAGCGTGCAATATTCCACAGCTTGTTACAGAAGTTGCGTGCTTCTTCGATACGGCGCTGGTCATAACCCCTATTCACCGCTGGTGCTCGGCCAGCAATGATACCCATGCGGAGCGCATCTGAACCGTAGGTGTCTATGACCGGCATCGGGTCAACCACGTTGCCGATAGATTTACTCATCTTGGCACCGTCTTCGGCCATGACATAGCCGTGTATGTAGACTGCCTCAAAGGGCACCTTCCCTGTTACATACAACCCGAGCATGAGCATGCGGCTCACCCAAGGGTACAGAATCTCGCCGCCCGTTTCCATGAGGCTGAGCGGATAGTGGCGCTTAAAATCGTCGCTACCAAGCTCAAGCGTGGCGTATGGCCATGATGAGCTACTAAACCAGGTGTCAAACACGTCGGGGTCACGGCGGTACGTTTTGCCGTCGACTTCAATGGTGTGCTCGGCAACACGCTCATCATAAATCCAATCGTCAGCGTCATCGACGTTCTGGAAGGCCGGGATTGGAATCCCCCACGCAATCTGGCGGCTAATGTTCCAATCACGTAGGCCTTTGAGATATTGAAGCAGCTGCTCTCGCTTGCTGTCGGGGTAAAACGTGATTTTTTTGGCTTTGAGCGCGGCGATAGCTGGCTTAGCAAGCGGCTGCATGTCGACAAACCACTGGTCGAGCAGCATTGGCTCGATGACCGTGCCACACTTGTAGCACTTCCCTACCCTGGTCTCATAGTCGTTATCAATGTGGTCTATCAAGCCCATCTTTTGCATTTTGTCAGCAACGGCTTTGCGTGCCTCGAGCACGGTCATTCCCTCAAATTGGCCTGCCAGATGGTTCATCGTACCGTCATGGTTAATGACGCGCACTGCTGGCAGGTTGTGTCGCTGTGCGACTTCCCAGTCGTCAAAACTGTGTGCCGGCGTAACCTTAACTGCGCCAGTACCAAACGTCATGTCGACCATTTCGTCGGCAACAACGCGCACCTCAAATGAGCCATTGACGCCTTCGACAGTGACGGTCTGGCCGACCCACTCTTTGTAACGCTCGTCCTCGGGGTGTACTGCTACGGCAGTATCGCCAAATTTCGTTTCGGGGCGTGTTGTTGCGAGTACAAAAGGACCATATTTGATGTAGTACAATGGCGTCTTAATCGCCTCATAGACAACCTCAACGTCGGCGAAGCCAGTACGGTGGTGCGTGCAGTAGTTAACAAGCCGCTCACCTCTGTATATAAGCCCATCATCCCACATTTTTTTGAATGTTCTGTAGGCTTGGCTGACGATGCGGTCATCAAGCGTAAAGGTGAACCGGCTCCAGTCGCAGCTAATGCCGAGCCGGCGGAACTGTGTCTCGAAGTTATGCCGGTTACCGGCTACAAAATCGTAGAGTTGGCCGTAGAGCTCTTCACGTGAAAAGTCGAAACGCGACTTCCCTTCTTTGGCGAGGTGTTTTTCGTAGACAGCTTGTGTCTCGAAGCCAGCGTGGTCTGCGCCGGGTAGTAGCAAAGTGCTTTTGCCCTGCATGCGCTGATAGCGTGTCGGGATATCTTCAAGCGCTGCAGTCAGCGCGTAACCAATGTGTAGGTTGGCATTGGCGTTGGGCGGTGGCATGACAACGGTGTAGCTTTCGCCCTTACCACTCGGCTGAAACGCCTCGCTCTGCTCCCACAGCTTATACATCCCCTCTTCGTACTGACCTGGTTCATATGTCTTTGGCATTTGCATCCCCCCATTGTACCACCTCTGTTATGATGCAACAAATAGCTAGCCGTTTTTTGTCACCACAAGATTACTTAGTGATATGTCCAGACCTAAGCAACAGGCTCAAGTACATAATTGACAAAATGGCAGCCCAAGGCCTTCACGTCCGTTCCGGTACTCCCAATAACCCGTACATTTTTACCATCATAATTTGGCGCAAAAACTTTTGGAGGAAGCCAGGGGTCACGTGCTGATTCGGTACTAGCAACGGATATTGCTACCCCAGATTTTTCGCTTATTAAATAGTTGTTTGTTGCGGTTGTTTTGTGCTCATAATGCAACCCGAATCTACCTGCAACAGGGTCAAAACCATACACCCAGTCATAGCCATAACTAGTGGTAGAATCTATTAGAGCAGCCCGACCAACAACACTGTATCTTGTGTTGTCAGAACATTTGCCTTTCGCCAAACTCGAGATGGTTGTTTCGATTGGTGCTGGTCCCCTTGCCACTTCCGCAACAACAAAACCCACTCCTACTAACCCAACCGTAGTAGCAACCGTCGTAGCTATAACCCGCGGGAATGTCCCAGCGACTAATTCTACAAATTTTTCAGTTTTACTGGTTGACACAACTACATTGTACACTTTTTATTCATTTTTGTCAATGTTTAGCCAACCGCAGTACTACGCTACATGCTCAGGCTGGGGGCGATTTCTAGGGAGTAGGGGTCGGCAGTGGGTCGGTTATATTTCATGTGAAAACAACCGAGTGTGGCAATCATGGCAGCATTGTCGGTGCAAAGCCGCCGGTCGGTATAGGCGATAGGGATGGGGAGTCGCTCTGCTAGTTGGCGGCGTAGCTCAGGGCTGGCGGCAACGCCACCGGCAATCACTACGCTTCTAGGCTGAAACTCGTCAAATGCCATAATCGCCTTATCAACAACCGTTTCAATGGCAACACGCTGGAAACTAGCTGCAATGTCGGCCTTCTGAGCCTCAGAGAGGCGCTCTGGCACGTTTTTAGAGGGAAAACCGAAGTCCTCACCTATCAACCGCTGTGCAAGCCGCAAAACGGCTGTTTTGAGCCCAGAAAAACTAAAGTCGTACTTTGCAGCCATCCGTGCCTTGGGCAATTCATAGGCATGCGCATCACCCTCGGTTGCCTTCTTTTCGACGCTCGGGCCACCAGGGTAGGGTAGGCCGATGATTTTAGCGACTTTGTCAAATGCCTCACCAACGGCATCGTCTTGCGTCTGACCAAGCAGCACATAGTCAAAATGGTCTCGGAACAGGGCTAGCTGGCTGTGGCCACCACTGACGATGAGCGCCAACATCGGGAAATCCGGCTGGGTAGAGGGTAGGGCGTAGGGGACAGGGGATAGGGCGTCGGCCTCTTGACTCTGATGCGTAGCATCTTGTGTTAAGAAGTTAGCATACACGTGGCCCTCGACGTGATTGATAGCATAGAGCGGCTTATTGTGGGTGATAGCAAGCGTCCGTGCGGTCATCACACCAATGAGCAGGCTACCACCCAGACCTGCGCCGTACGTCACTGCAATGGCATCAATGTCTGCCCATGTGCAACCAGACTCGCGAATCGCCTGGTCAATAACAGCGTTGATACACTCAATGTGGCTACGGGCGGCGATTTCTGGCACGACGCCACCATATTGGGCGTGCAAATCCATACTACTGCTCGTTACGACAGAGAGCAACGTGTCGCCAGCTCTAACGACTGCTGCCGATGTCTCATCGCAGCTACTTTCTATCCCCAAAACAATCATAGGATTAGTATAACAGTGGTGAGCAGTATTTGACAACCAATTATTTTTGTCGCATAATGAAATTGGTAATGGAGTTGCAATTCTGTTATGGAAAGAAAGCACTCAGTGATAGGAATCGGCGGCTTTCACTTCACCGAGGTCTTACCCACGGGCCAAAATTGGCTAGAGTTTCGTGTTGACACAACAGGTGGAAAAGTCACCGGGGCAGCGCGTGACATTTTCGGGAAACTCAAGACTCACACTTCTGAACTGACACAACGTGCCTTTCGTGCACGGCAGTACGAGCCCGTAATCGCCGCAGTAGCCATCGGCAACATAGAAGAAGACGCACACATGCTTGCGATGACTGCCCTTGCCGAAGAACACGAATGCGTCGTTTCTAACGATAGCGAA
>CAYZFT010000038.1:0-11086 GCA_964477925.1 uncultured Candidatus Saccharibacteria bacterium | reverse complement strand
CAAGGCCATTTTAATCTTGAAAAAGGACCAGAGTATACAGCATTCCCGGAACTAATGTGCATCGTAGACGAAAGGATGCTCGCATGACAGAAACATTGGTACAGGTCGTAGATGAAAACGATAATCCAACAGGCGGCGCGACAAAGGCCGAATTGCACGCAAAAGGCCTACGCCACCGAGTCTCGCGAATTATTCTTGAGGATGAATCAGGAAATATACTCTTACAACGTCGCAGAGATAATGACGGCCGCATCTGGGAGGGGTGTTGGGATACGTCTGTGGCGGGGCATGTTGATGAGGGCGAAACCCACCTTGTGGCGGCGCTGCGCGAGATGAGTGAGGAGCTCGGCCTAGCCAACGTTGCGCTCAAAGAAATAGCACATTATAAGACAGATGGGGAGTACAAAGGGTGTATTCTCAATAGATGGAACCGATTGTACCGCGCTCTAATACACCGGACGACACTGTTGGACCTTTTAGGAGAAAAAGTCGCTGAAGTGAAATGGTTCACGCCAGACGAGCTCAGGCAGTTGGTTGAGGCTAACCCAGACAAGATTTCAGATGGTCTGCAGGAGGCGTACGAAATCATGTATAAAAATAAGGGCATAGCGTGAACGAGCCGTTGATACAAATTGTTGACGAAGATGATCAGCCCATAAGGGGTGCTGCGAAGCACGAAGCACAGCAACAGGGACTCTGGCATAGGATTGTCAAAATACTACTCAGAGATTCGGAAGGTAACGTGCTGTTGCAGCGCCGCGGCGAGAAGGTATTGTCGCCAGGGTGCTGGGACTTTTCGACTTCGGGTCATGTCGACCTCGGCGAAGATTACGCCCGGGCTGCCATTAGGGAGTTACAAGAAGAGATTGGCCTAGACGGCGTTATTCTCCATGAAATTGATAGAACTAAATATGAGAAAACGGACGAAACTGGGCTTATATTTCGGCGATTTGCCGTGACATTTACCGGCGCAATCGACCATAATTATGCGTTCAAGCTAGACCCCAATGAAGTAGTGGAGGTTAGATGGTTTACCGTTGACGAGGCAGAGAACATCGTCAAAACTTCGCCCGAGAAAGTCACATCAGGTCTAAAGCAGTTGCTGAAGAGCGGAGTCTCGAAGTGAAAATTACCAGCATACAAGTTCAGATAAAAAATGCCAGTCGTTATTCGCTATTCGTTGACGGAAAATACACATTTAGTTTGAGTGCCGATGCACTCTTGGCTTCGAAGATTACAGTTGGGCAGGAAGTGTCCGACGCCGATATCAAACGGTTTAAGCAACTTTCTGACAATGACAAAGCATATGGGCTTGCGCTCGCCTATGTCGCGCGGCGTCTGCGGAGTGAATGGGAGTTGCGCGATTACTGCAAACGCAAGGGTTATGTACCCGCGTTGGCCGAGGAGATTATCGGCAAATTGTCTCAAATCGGTTTTGTTGATGATATGACATTTGCTCGGCGTTGGGTCGAAAACCGTCGTTTACTCAAAGCTACTAGTGCAAAAAAGCTGCGGCTTGAACTTCGCCAAAAGCGTATCGCCGATGACATCATATCGACCGTACTTGCCGATGATGAAACTGACGAGCGGCAGGTCTTGCGCGAACTGGTCGAGAAAAAGCGCAAGCAAACCAAATACCGTGACGACCAAAAGCTCATGATGTACCTCGCCCGCCAAGGCTTCAACTACGACGACATAAAGGCTGTATTGATAGCAGAGGGATAGGCCGCAAACCTAAGTAACACTAGTTTAATATGGGGTTTGTGCAGAATATCACAGGTTGATGATGAAATATCTTACAGCCTACTCTCAGCCTTATGTCATACAGTAATGGGGTACTATTTGGAAGGAGTTTATATGAAACAAGCAGCCATAGAAGCGCTCAACCTTGAGCCTCGCTCAGAACATGAGCTCCACCAAACCATTAGCCGGCTCGAAGCTAAGTGGCGTCGCAAGGTTGGTCGACGCGGAGTGTAACTCTAACCCCAGCTCGACATAAAAACCCGAGTACCGTCTTACTCGTCGCCAGAAGCGTTGCGCTAGCAGCGCCTTTAGGGGTGGGGGAATCTTTATTCGGATTAATTCCGAATAAAGATTGGGGCGGGTGAGCCTGCCCCTCCTGAGGTCGACTGTTATGTCGAGCTCAGGTTAACTCTAAGCTATTTCTCAGGTTCGTGCATGTATAGTTAGTGCTACTGGAAAAGACCCTCATTGCGAGTAGGGTCTTTTTTGGTTGGATATTTTGATAATCAGTCAATTATCGTAATCAGACACCCATTTTCGAGTGGATACTGATGTGGCAATGGCCAAAACTGTAGATCAAAGCATGTCGCGGGTTTGGCGAGCAATCTCGGCTGCTTCGTCGGCATGTACGACATAGATAGGCTTTGACTGGGTGAGCTTGCTGAGCGTCTCGAGTCCCATCGGGTTTTGGCAGGCCGCATTGGCATGTGGGTCGAGGATGAAATCGAGGTAGTGTAGTCGTGCAACGATGCGCTGCCGCATGGTCGCACTGCGCTCGCCAACGGTACCAGTGAATACTAGCGCGTCGATGCCACCAAGCGCAGCGGTCATTTGGGCAATACCCTTTTGTACGCTGTATGCATAAGTACTGAGAGCGAGATGGGCGCGCTCGTCGCCTTGGTCTTCACGATGTAGCAACTCACGAATATCGGGCGAATCGCCAATCCCAAGCAGGCCAGAACGCTCATTGAGGTAAAGCTCGGTTTCCTCATTGTTCATGCCTGAATGCAGTTGTAGCGCTCGCACTGCGCTGTAATCGATACTGCCGCTACGCGTGGCCATCATGAGACCCTCGAGTGGTGAATAGCCCATGGTGTTGTCGAGACTTTTACCGCCGTGAAGAGCGGTGATACTACCCCCACTGCCAAGATGCGCGATAACAATTTTGTTTGCAAGCCGGTCATTGCGACGGAGGTGGTGCAGGGCTGATTGGACTGATAACCCGTGGTAGCCGTATCGCTTGATTTCATACTTATCGGCGTCGGCAAGTGGGATGGCGTAGTTCCAGGCGTAGTCTGGCTTGGTGATGTGAAAAGCGCTGTCGGATATGCCGTAGATGGGTACACCTGGAAAATATTTTTGTAGTAACTCATACTCTTGCAACACGATGCCTATATGCAGTGGCGCGACACGCTCAAGCTCTTGCAGTTTGTCGCGGATATGGGACGTAATGTGATGGTTGCTCAGAAAGAAACCACTTGGCGCAACAATTCGAAGGCCAATCCCACTAAGCGTATCACCATCTTCCATGGCACCAGCACGAACGAGTTGTGCTTCGACGTGCGGTAGGACTTGCTCTAGACTGCTAATGCCAACAGGCGTCTCGAATTGCTCGGTACCAGTCGTAACGGTACAAATAATTTTGCCATCAACCCACTCAAAATGTAGTTCGGCGGCTGTCTGTTCACCGCGGTATAGAGCATATTTGCGGCTGGCGCTCCCGGGGTTAGCAACTAGAATGAGGGTTTTTGTCTCGGTCATATAGTAATCCCGCCTTTAATTAGTTGTCCCGTGCCAGGCTTCTTCGGCTGCGCGTTCTTGATTGCGGGCGGCTGGCCACACCCAATCATCGAGCTCGGGCAGGTCGATGCCGTTGACTTTAATATACTCAGTATTTGTGTCAATCATGGCTTGGTACTTTTCGCGGATGCGCTGAACGTCTTCGAGCGAGACACGACCGCTCTTTTGGAGTGCTTCGTACGCGGCTATGACAAGGTGGTAACGGCTGGTTTTGTTGCGGACGTGCATGTCAAATGGTGTCGTCGTACTGCCTTGCTCGACATACCCGCGGATGTCAAAGCGTTCTGGATGGTGCAGGTAGCTAAAGAGAATAGCCTTCATCGTTTCGGGGTAGCCATGGAAGTTGAAAATGACGGGCTTGTCGGAGGTGAAAATTTGGTCGAATTCATTTTTGTCCATGCAGTAACCACCGCGGCCGATGCCACTACTTGTTAGTGCGCTGATGCAGACAGTTCTAATCCGGAGTGAAGCATCTTCTTGCTTGATGAGGTCGATAGCAGCCATAGACTCTTTCATCGGGTAGTCGCCGATGCCGGTCATGATAAGCTCGGGGTCGTTGTCTGAGGCAAAATCCCATGTCATGACACCTGATTTGACTTGCTCCTCGGCGAGCTCAGGGGTGAGCCAGCGTGGCTCGAGCGTCTTGCCGGCGACAATGACGTTTATCTCTTTTTTGCTTGAGAGCATTTCGCGTACGGTTACGAGTGACGAGTTACCGTCGGGAGGGAAGTAGACGTTGACGAAGTCACCCTCACGGCGCAAAACGTCATCGATAAAGCCAGGGTTTTGGTGACTAAAACCGTTATGGTCTTGTCGCCAGCCACTACTTGTCAAGATGTAATTGATGCTCGGGATATCGCCGCGCCACGAGATATCGCGGGCATGTTTGAGAAACTTCGCGTACTGGTCCATCATGCTGGCGACAACCTGGACAAACGCTTCATAGCTCGCAAACATGGCATGACGACCGGTCAAGACATAGCCCTGCATGAGCCCCTGCATGTTGTGTTCGGATAGCATCTCCATAACGCGGCCATCTTGGCTGAGGTCTTTATCCCAGCTGGCTATTGGCCACTGCCAAGCGCGGGACGTTGCGCCAAAGATTTTGTCGAGTTTGTTGGAATAAGTTTCGTCGGGTGACATTAGGCGGAAATTCTTACTTTCTGCGTTGCGGTTAAAAACTTCCTCGAGATAATTGCCGACACGAATCATACTACTGCTACCGATGGTGCCTGGTATGCTCGCATCTTCAGCGTAGTCGCGAATATCAGGTAGATTGAGCGGCTTATAGACACTGTCACCACCATGTGCGTTGTGGCAGTTGCCCATACGCAGCTCGGGGTCATCGGATATGACGTCATGGATATAGTCGCCGAAGCCCATGTCGGGGCTAAACAGCTCGTTGAACCGGTATCCGCCGAGCCACTGGTTAAGTAATTTGAGTTGGCTTTCATCAGTTTTCGCCTCTGTCAGTACGACTTGGTGACTCAGGCAGTTGCCCTCGATTTTATCGCCGTCGAGCTCCTTGACACCGCTCCAGCCTTTAAGCGTGCGCATAATAATCATCGGCATATGTGGCGACACGGTGTCGGGGCTCTCGCGGACTTCTTGGATGAGCTGATAAGCCCAATCCAGCGCTTCTTGCATCTCGGCATTCGGGTCATCGGCTTTGGTCGCGTCGACGATACGGGGGTGGTAGCCATAGCCGCTAAAGAGTGTCATGAGCTCGTAGTTACTCATGCGACCAAAGACTGTGGGGGCGCTAATTTTGTAACCGTTGAGGTGCAAAATTGGCAAAACAACACCGTTGGTACGAGGGTTGACGAGTTTATTGAGATGCCACGCACCGGCAAGGGGGCCTGTTTCGGCCTCACCATCACCAACCAAGCAGGCAACCATCAAGTCAGGGTTATCCATGACCGCACCGTAGCTGGTACTGAGAGAATACCCCAGCTCACCGCCTTCGAGAATAACGCCAGGGGTGCCAGGGTTACTGTGGCTAGGGAAGCCATAGGGCCAGCTGAAATCGCGACATAGTTTGGCGATACCGTCGAGGTTGGGCTGAATATCGGGGTAGAATTTACTCAAAGTCCCCTCGAGCAGTAGGTTTGCCTGCAGGGCGGGGAAGCCATGACCAGGGCCAAGCACGAACATCATACGCTGTTCACGCTTTTTGGCGAGCAAGCTGAGGTGGGCATAGGCGAAGTTGATACCAGGCCCGCTGCCCCAGTGGCCGAGCAGACGCGATTTGACATCATCAAATGTCAGCTCATGATCGAGCATGAAGTTGTCTTGTAAGAAAATCTGCGCAGCTGTCAGATAATTGGCTGCTCGCAAATATTTTTCTATCGATTCAGAACTCATATGGTGCCCCCCTGTTAGAACGTATTTTTGTTAGATGTTTATGCTTATACGCACAAGTATAGCGTGCTACAGGGGGCAAGACAAGAGAAAACATTGGCTAGTGGCGAGCAAACACCTGATACAATAGAGATATGAAACAGCTTATACGTTCTGTTGTGGGCGGTCTGTACAAATGGCCCATCAAACCACTGCTCTTTGCTCGACCACCCGACGCTGTGCATGAAGCTATGGTACGATCAGGCTGGTTCACGCAAAAGCTACCGCTTGTCGGGCGACTAATGCATGCATCATTTTCCCATAGCGACCACGCCGTGCTCGGGCAGAAAGTTTTCGGTCTCACCTTTGATAACCCCGTTGGTTTGTCGGCGGGGCTCGACAAAAACGCTCAGTTGCCACCGACAATGCGTGCAATCGGGTTTGGGTTTGCGACAGTCGGGTCGATAACTGCCGACGCCGCAGACGGGAACGCAAAACCATGGTATTTTCGCTTGCCAAAGTCGCGGTCAATAGTTGTTAATGCTGGTCTGCCTAATGCTGGTGCAAAAGTCATTGGTGAGCGTATCACCGGCTACCGAAGTGATTTGTTTGAGCATTTTCCGCTGGTGGCTTCGATTGCAAAGACTAATAGCCACAAGACGAATACTGATGAGGCAGGGGTGCTAGATTACGTCGCTGGACTGACCACACTGCAACACAACCCGCATATTGCTATGTTTGAGATTAACATCTCGTGCCCGAACACGTTCGGCGGCGAACCGTTTACGCGGCCAGAACCGCTCGAAGCGCTACTGACGAAAATTGATGCTCTCGGTCTACTACAACCAGTGACAATAAAGATGCCCATCAACCTCACGTGGGATAAATTTGACGAGTTACTGCGAGTTATTCTTAGCCACAAAATTGCAGCAGTAACGATTGGTAACTTGCAGAAAAATCGCACAGCAGTCGAGCTGAAAGACGAACTACCCGACACGGTGCCGGGTAACCTGAGTGGTAAACCAACCTACGACATGTGCAATGAGCTCATTACTAAAACCTACGCAGCCTACAGTGACAAACTGACCATCATTGGCGTGGGCGGCATATTTAACGCTGAAGATGCCTATGAGAAAATCAAGCGTGGCGCCACACTGGTTGAGATGGTTACGGGTGTCATCTTTACTGGTCCCCAAATTGTTGGGCAAATCAATCATGACCTGGTGAAGTTGCTTGAGCGCGACGGCTATGCCAACGTCAGTGAAGCCATTGGCGTGAATACCCGTTCAACCAAATAGCACGAAAAGTTGGTTGTTTGTATGTATGCTTACAGCCCAAATACTACGAAAGCGTATGCTGAGAATACAGTAGTATGAAAGGAGCATGTGCCATGGCAAAGTTTGAAATTTATCATAGCGGTAGAGGTTTTCGCTGGCGCCTGCGGGCGAGTAACGGTGAGATTGTCGCAAGCGGGGAGGAATACTCGACCAAAGACGGCGCGAAGCGGGGCTGTGACGCCGTGTATCGTGCCGCAACTGACGCAGAAATAGTTGAAGTCTAGACGATATAGTAGACTGTAAGGCTAAAAAAGGTGCCCGGTGGGGCACCTTTTTGGATTACAAGCTATTTAACCCCAGCTCGACATAAAAACCTGAGTACCATCTTACTCGTCGCTAGAAGCGTTGCGCTAGCAGCGCCTTTAGGGGTGGGGGTTATTTAACTCTAGCTCAGTTTTGCCAGGAGTTCTTCGAGCGTACGCTTGAGATTCTCGACATCTTTGGTTTCGCTTACCTTAGCCTCTGTTGCTGGTACGGCTTTGGGGGCTGGACCTTTGTGGCCGTACTTGTCGATGTATTTCTCGACCAAATCGCGCGCCTCACGGTCCTCGATTTGCTTTGGTGGGTGCTTTTGGAAGTAGGCGGCTGGCTCGATAATCGCACCGCTCAGGTGGCTGTCGAGTGCGAGCTTGCAGCAGCGGATGGAGTCGATAGCGACACCAGCTGAGTTTGGTGAGTCCTCGACGCTGAGGCGTAGCTCAAGGTTCATTGGAACATCACCAAAATGCTTGCTCTCGATGCGTAGGAAGCAGACCTTGTTATCTTTCTGCCATGGCACATAGTCGCTTGGACCTACGTGGATGTTCTCTGGGTCAATGGTTTGGCCGCGAGCTTCAATCATTGATGTAACGGCTTCGGTCTTGCTAATTTTTTTACTGGCCAGGCGGTCGCGCTCGAGCATGTTCAGGAAGTCGGTGTTACCACCGGTGTTGAGCTGGTAGGTGCGATCAATCTTCATACCCCGGTCAAGGAATAAGTTTGTGAGTGTGCGGTGTACGATAGTGGCTCCAACTTGAGCTTTGATGTCATCGCCGATTACTGGCAAACCAGCATCTTCAAACTTCTTTGCCCATGCTGGTGTCGATGCAATGAAAACAGGTATGCAGTTCACGAAACCACAGCCAGCATCAATGGCGGCCTGCGCGTAAAACTCAGTTGCCTCCTGTGAGCCAACGGGGAGGTAGTTGACGACGATTTCGGCACCAGTTTTCTTAAGCTCAGCGACAACGTCGACTGGCTTGCGCGAGTCATCGACGGGGACGAGCTGCGCGGTGTATTTGTTGACACCGTCAAGACGTGGTCCGCGCTGTACGGTGACGCCCATTTTTGGGACCTGCGCAAAAGTCACGGTGTTGTTGGGTGATGCATAAATAGCATCTGCCACATCAAGACCAATTTTGTTCTCATTAACGTCAAAAACAGCGACAATCTCGATGTCGGCGATGTGGTAACCACCAAAATTGGTGTGCATGACACCTGGCACGAACTCATCGTCGCGTGCGTTTTTATAATACTCAATACCTTGTATGAGAGATGAAGCGCAGTTGCCCAACCCAACGACTGCTAATTTGATTTTGCGATTTGACATACTATCTACCTACTCCTTGTTAACCCAATATCACTACAATAGTACCGAATTGTCCAACATAATAATAATACATATAATATATCAAGCTATAACTGTTGTTTATAACTAGCGCAGGCCTCGATAGTGTCTACGCAAACTTTCTGGCAGTCGTTCGATGGCATAGCGTAACATCGTGCGCGGCATACGCGTTGCGTGTTTGTCGAGCCAGCTAGTCAAGATGTTTTCCCCGCACCGCTTGCCGACCTCGCGGAGCATCCAGCCTGTGGCTTTGTGTATAAGGTCGTGCGTATCTGCCAGCAACATTTTGGATAGTGCAAGCGCATCGGTCGACTCGCCGCGACCGATAAAAGCAGCGGTCGATACAATCGCCACCCGTCGCTCCCATAACGATGCGCTTGCAGCTAGTGCATACAATGGAGCTCTGTCTTTATCGATTAAGTAGCGACCCACAACGTCTTTGCAGGTGACATCAACAAGGTCCCAGTTATTGATGTGACCACGCTTGAGATGGTCAAGGTAAAAATCATAATAGTCGCGAAGTTCTTCGCCCTGTGCTTTTTTGGCGCGGTTCGCCATGATGATAAGCCCTGCCATGCGTTCTTCGTGAATCGGACTTTCGAGCAGTTTGGACACTTCTGCTAATGGCAGGCTAGCGAACGTTTTGCAGACGCTACGAATCGCGGGCATCCGCACGCCAATTAACACATCACCCTCGCCATACTCACCAGGGCCTGACTTGAAAAACCTAGCGAGCGACGTCGCATCATGCTTGTCCGCCAGTGTTTTGAGGACATGCGTGACATCCGTGGCTGTCATGAACCTATCGTAGCACAGCCCAGAAGCGTCGAGCTATTGCACAATATTTAAAAATGTGATACTATGTGCATTATAACACTACTAAAGTGGTAAGGAGTGGAAATAGTATCATGGCTCATGTAATTAAGTGCCTTTTACAGAAACTAGCGGTTGTCGCACAAATGACCGTGTTAGTAAGTGCGTTATTCGTATGGGTGCCGAGTGCAGCTGCTGCGCCGAACCCAGACTATGTAGCACCATCTGGGGGTGTTTTTAATGACCCGTACGGCTCTTCCTCACAGCAATGGGCGATTATGAACCGTGTCAAAGACGCGATAAATAACGCGCCAAGTGGCTCAGTAATACGTATCGCGGCTTACTCGATTACGTTGCCTCAGATGGGTGATGCTCTAATAGCAGCACATACCCGAGGTGTCAATGTGCGCGTCGTGACCGATGACCACTTGTATGATAAAGAAGACCCTGACTATGCCGCTAAAACAGCTCAAACTGAACGGTTAAAATCAACGCTTAAGACAGATATAACCAAGACGAGCTATATTAAAATTTGCCATCTTGGCTGCATGTCAAATAGCCAGTATGCCAGTATGCATGCAAAACTCTACATGTTTTCGACAACCGGCAAGTCAAAACAGGTAACCATGATAGGCTCTGCTAATATGAGCGGTACACATTTAGTCGCGTGGAACAATATGTTTACCACGGTCGGTGATGGTACGGTCTATGACACGATGCGGGCTTACTTTGACCGCATGGCGACAGAGCCTGACGATGAAAACGCTTACCAAAATGTTTTGTCAGAGACAGGTCGGCGTGTCTACACATTCCCACGCGCTGGTGTCGACACGCTATCTGAGGATATCTACTATGGCATCCTCGACAACGTAAAATGTACCGGCCTTGCCAGCGGCTATGGTACGACCCCTTCGACTCCGTCGACGAGCAAGACGGTGATTCGACTCGCAATGTTCAAGTGGACCGAAAACCGTCTTGGTGTTGCTACGAAACTACGTGACCTCAGCAATGCGGGCTGTGACGTACGCGTCGCCATCTCAAAGTCGCAGGGCGATTACAGCCGTGACGCGCTCATTGCTATCTTGGGCAATGGCAAAATCAAAGTCATTGACATGGACAAAAACAAAGATAGCTCGGGTAATTACAAAAATTACCTCCACCACAAGTACATAGCGATTAATGGGTACTATTATGACGATAGTAGTTCAAAAGTCGTTTTCACCGGCTCCCCGAACCTTAGCTCATCGGCGGTTCGCTATAGTAACGAAGCCATGATTCGCATTTACACAACTGCGACGTATGACAGCTATAACAGCAATTTCAACAAGATGTGGTCACAAGGCCGCACCGTTACGCTTGCCGAAGCGCAGGCTATGACCAATTAGAGGGCCCTTAGATTAAGCGCAGCCCTAACCACCACCTCTGGTGGTGACTGAGCCCAAGGTTC
>CAYZFT010000037.1:2932-11866 GCA_964477925.1 uncultured Candidatus Saccharibacteria bacterium | reverse complement strand
AAGCATCAAGCACCCAAGCGACAGCTCGAGTGTATTTCACTCAGCAAGACGACAAGGCTGTTCTACCAAACTTGGTAGATCACCAGAACAAATCTTTTCAATGGTTTATTGACGAAGGTTTGCAAGAACTACTAGCCGAGATTAGCCCAGTCGATGATTATACCGGTACTAAACTAAGCCTCACATTTAAAGATTATCATTTTGAAGAACCCAAGATTAGCGAAATCGAAGCTCGCGAGAACAACGTCAGCTATGACGCACCACTCAAGGCAACTGTCGAGCTAACCAACAAAGTCACCGGCGAAATCAAAGAGCAAGAGATTTACCTTGGTGATTACCCATGGATGACCAAGCGCGGAACATTTGTTATTAACGGTGCCGAGCGTGTAGTAGTAAGCCAGCTGATTCGATCATCTGGCGTTTTTTATACCGCTGAGCCACACGGCACGCACAACCTGTACTCTGCCAAGGTTATCCCTGGCCGTGGTGCATGGCTTGAGTTTGAGACGGCGGCTAACGGCGCCTTGTATGTCAAAATTGACCGCAAGCGTAAGATGCCTATCACGACATTGCTCCGTGCTCTCGGCATGAGCGATGCGACGATGAAAGAAGCCTTTAAGCACGTCGACCAGGGCAAAACCAGCCACCTGCAGGCTACTATCGACAAAGACCCAACCAAGGGTCATGCCGAAGCCCTTATCGAAGTGTACCGCCGATTGCGCCCCGGCGACCTCGCAACTGTCGACAATGCTCGCAGCTTGCTCGAGAACATGTTTTACAACTTCAAACGCTTTGACTTTAGCCGCGTGGGCCGCTACAAGCTCAACAAGCGCTTGAACCTTGACGTGCCAAATACGTCCGAGAACCGCATTATGCGTCTTGAAGACCTCGTGGCTATCATTGCCGAGCTCATCCGCATGAATGTCAGCCAAGAACCAGGCGATGACATCGACAGCCTCGCGAACCGCCGTATTAAGATGGTTGGTGAGCTCGTCCAGCGTCAGTTCCGTATTGGTCTGCTGCGCATGGTACGTAACACCCAAGACCGCATGAGCATGAGTGACCTCGAAACTGTACAACCAGGGCAGCTCATTAATGCACGTCCTGTTGTCGCTGCTGTCCGCGAATTCTTTGCAAGCTCACAGCTTAGCCAGTTCATGGACCAGATTAACCCACTTTCTGAGCTCGCTCACAAGCGCCGCCTCAGCTCGATGGGCCCAGGTGGTTTGAGCCGTGAGCGCGCTGGTTTTGAAGTCCGCGATGCCCATGCAACGCACTACGGTCGTATCTGTGCCGTTGAGACACCAGAAGGCGCTAACGTCGGCCTCGTGCTGAACCTCGCCAATTATGCCCGTGTCAACGACTATGGTTTCATTGAGACTCCATACCGCAAGGTAGTTAATAGTGCGACTGTCAAAGATATCGTTGGGCACATTGCCAGCGTTAATCTTGAAGACGAAACCGGTAAGGTCGTCGTCAAGGCTGGCAAGACCGTCACTAAAGCCGATGCCGAAGCACTTGCCAAAGTCACAAAACAAGTTACCTGGCCAGTAAAGGCAAAAGTTACCAGCGAAGTCATCTACCTTGATGCTGCTGACGAAGAGTCGGCTGTCATCGCCGGTGCCGGTGTCGACACCGATGACAACGGCTATTTTGTGCAAGAACGCGTTAGTGCGCGTATCAACCTTAAGTCAGGTACTGTCGATAGCGACGATGTGACACACATTGATGCCGCCGAGAACCAGATTATTGGTTCGAGCGCTGGGCTCATTCCATTCATCGAGAAAAACTATGTCTACCGCGCACTCATGGGTAGTAACCAACAGCGCCAAGCCGTTCCGCTTATCAAGCCAGAAAGCCCAATCGTTGGTACTGGCCTTGAGGCAACCGCTGCAGCTAACACCGGTCAGCTCGTCATTGCCGAAGCCGACGGTGAAATCGTCCGCGCGAGCAACGACCAAGTTGTCGTTAAATACAAAGACGGCACTGTCACCTACGAACCACAGCATTTCATACGCAGTAACGAAGGCACCAGCATTAACCAAACCGTCGTCGTCAGTACTGGCGACAGCGTGAAGGCAGGTGACAGTCTCATTGAAGGCATGAGCGTCCAGGGTGGCGAGCTTGCGCTTGGTAAAGACCTTATTGTGGCTTTCATGCCATGGGCAGGGTACAACTTCGAAGACGCCATCATCATTAGCCGCAAACTGGTCGAAGACGACACCCTGACATCGATTCATATCGTCGACTACATGATTGAAGTCCGCGAGACCAAGCTCGGTCCAGAAATCGTCACCCGCGACATCCCGAACGTCAGCGAAGAAGCACTGCGTCATCTTGATGATGACGGCATCGTTCGTATTGGCGCCGAGGTCCACCCCGGTGACATCCTCGTCGGCAAAATCACACCAAAAGGCGAACAAGAGCTTTCAAGCGAAGAGCGCCTCCTGCGCGCCATATTTGGTGAAAAAGCCAAAGAAGTCCGCGACACCTCACAGCGTATGAGCAATGGTAAACACGGCAAAGTCGTCGGAGTTAAAATCTTTAGCCGCGAGACGGGGCATGAGCTCAAAGCCGGTGTGCTGATGCAAATTCAGGTCTTTGTGGCCCAGATGCGCAAAATTAGCGTCGGTGACAAACTTGGTGGTCGTCACGGTAACAAGGGTGTTATTGCCCGCGTTTTGCCGGTCGAAGACATGCCATTCATGGAAGACGGCACACCTGTCGACATCATCTTGAACCCGCTTGGTGTCCCAAGTCGTATGAACATCGGTCAGCTGTTTGAGACACACCTCGGCATGGCCGCACGCGCCCTTGGTTTTAAGGTTGCTAGCCCATCATTTAATGGTGTGCCAGTTCCTAAAATCAAAGAACTGCTCAAGGAAGCTGGTTTCCCCGAAGACGGAAAGCAGCAATTGTTCGATGGTCGCACTGGTGACGCCTTCAAAGAGCGCACCACGGTTGGCAGCATGTATATGATTAAGCTCAACCACATGGTTGCCGATAAAATCCACGCCCGCTCAACCGGTCCATACACCATGGTTACCCAGCAGCCACTCGGTGGTAAGGCACAAAACGGTGGTCAGCGCTTCGGCGAAATGGAAGTGTGGGCACTTGAAGCATATGGCGCTGCCAATACGCTCCAAGAAATGCTCACCATTAAGTCCGATGATGTCTATGGTCGCAGCAAAGCCTACGAAGCAATCATCAAGAAGACTGAAATCGTTGGGCCAAAAGTCCCCGAAAGCTTTAACGTGCTTGTCAAAGAGCTTCAGGGTCTTGGCCTCAAGGTTGACCTCGTCGCTAGCGACCAGCTTGTTGATGCCGAAGCAATACTTGCTAGCAACGCTCACGAAGAAGCCACTCACCCAGCAACGGTCGACGTGCCAGTTTCTGCCATCTCTGACATTGATGTCACTGACGAAGAAGCCGCCTCTGAAGGTTTTGAATTTGAAGAAGGCGATTTGAATGCCGACGATACGATTGATGTAACGGCTGACAGTGACGATGCTGTCTTTGTGCCAACAAGTGACGACGATGACGAAGATGACAGCAAAGAAGGGAGCCTATAATGCGTCAATACTCTTACGGAACCAACATTGCCGACTTCGACGCTGTGCGTTTGGCTGTTGCCAGCGCTCGTGACATCCTTGACTGGAGTTACGGCGAAGTTTTGAAACCAGAAACTATTAATTACCGAACCCAAAAACCTGAGCGCGACGGTCTGTTTTGTGAGCGTATCTTTGGCCCCGTCAAAGACATTAACCCACATGACGCCAAGTACAAGGGTGTTCGCAGCCGCGAAGCCGCCGTTGATAAAAACGGTGAACTCGTTACCCGTAGCATCGTTCGCCGCGAACGCATGGGCCACATTAATTTGGCAGTCCCTGTTGCGCACATTTGGTTCCTTCGTGGTACTCCAAGCGCCATGGGCTTGCTGCTTGGCATGACTGTCAAAAACCTCGAGCGCGTCGCTTACTTTGCCAGCTACATCGTCAAAAGTGTCGATACGGCACGCCGCGATGCTTACCGCGCCGACAAAGAGGCCGAGTGGAAAGCTGGCCAAGAAGCTATCAAGATTCGGTACGAAAACGAAGCCAAGGCCGAAGACGCCAATGTCAAAGCACTTGCCGAAGCGCAAACCAAAGAGCTCGAAGAGCTTGACGCTGATTGGGCAGTGCTGAAAGGCCAGCTCGACAGTCTCGTACGGTTGAGCCTTATGAGCGAAACCGATTACCGCAACTTGCCACGCGAACTGCGCGACATGATTAGTGCCGGTATGGGTGGCGCCGCTTTGTTCGAGCTGCTCACCGAGATTGATTTGACGCAACTTATTGCCGACCTGACCGCAGAAGCCGAAGAAGCCAAAGGTCAGCGTAAAAAGAAGCTCATGAAGCGTTTGCGCTTACTCGAGAGCATGGACCGCGCCGGAATCCGCCCTGACAGCATGTGCATGAGTGTCTTGCCAGTCATCCCTCCAGACCTACGTCCTATGGTGCAACTCACCGGTGGACGCTTTGCAACAAGTGACCTCAATGACCTCTACCGCCGTGTCATTAACCGCAACAACCGGCTTAAAAAACTTATGGAGCTCAATGCACCAGAAGTCATCCGCCGCAACGAACAGCGCATGCTACAAGAGGCAGTCGATGCACTCATCGACAACAACAACGCTCGCAGTGGCCGCGCTGTTGCCGCCACTGGCCAGCGCCGCCGCCTTAAGTCCTTAAGTGACATGCTTAAGGGCAAGCAGGGTCGTTTCCGCCAGAACTTGCTCGGTAAGCGAGTTGACTATTCTGGCCGCTCGGTTATCGTGGCCGGTCCTGAGCTTAAGATTCACCAGTGTGGTCTGCCAAAGATGATGGCGCTTGAGCTTTTCAAGCCATTCGTCATCGGTGAGCTCATCGCCAATGAATACGCTCATAACATTCGCAGCGCGACGCGCATGATTGAAACAGGCGAAACAGAAGTTTGGGATGCGCTCGATGTTTGCATTAAGGGCAAATATGTCCTCCTCAACCGTGCACCATCACTCCACCGTCTTAGCATTCAGGCATTTCAGCCAGTACTTATCGAGGGCCGCGCTATTCAGCTACACCCACTCGTCTGTAAGGGCTTTAACGCCGACTTCGATGGTGACCAAATGGCCGTCCATTTGCCGCTGAGCGATGCCGCACAGGCCGAAGCCCGCGACATTATGGCCGCCAACCGCAACTTGCTCAAGCCGGCAGACGGCTCACCAATCTTGCACATCGAGCAAGATATCGTCCTTGGCTGCTACTACCTTACCTATGAGCGACCGGCTAATGATGCTGCAGCTAAGCTTTTCTCGAGCATTAACGAAGCAACCATGGCATATGATGCCAATGTAGTTACGTTGCAAAGCCGCGTACGAGTACCATTCCGCGGCGAACTGCGCGAGACAACGCTTGGTCGATTGTACTTTAACGAGATTTTCCCCGACGACTTTACTTTCCAAGACGAGCCAATGACTAAAAAGCGTTTGCAAAAAGTTATGTCTGCCGTTTACCAAAAGTATGGCCAAGAGCGCACAGCTGAAATCGCCGACGAACTCAAAGACATTGGTTTTCACTACGCAACTGTCTCGGGCTTGAGCATGGGCATGGGCGACTTTGTGCCAATCGATGGTCTCGAGACGGTGCTGTCAGACGGAGACACTCGTGCTGCAGCCATTAGCGACCAGTACGAACAAGGTTTCATCACCGACGAAGAGCGCCACCGCTTGACCGTCGACAACTGGTCCAAAATCGATACACACGTCCAGGGTATGCTCCAAACGCAGATGCAGGGGCAAGATGGTTCAATGGCTATTGCTATCACCTCTGGTGCTCGCGGTAACATTTCTCAGATGAAAATGTCCGTTGGTATGCTTGGTGTCTTCCAAGACGCCGGTGGCAATGTTATCGAGCTTCCGGTCAAACATGGTTACCTACACGGTCTGAACCCACTCGAGTACTTTACCGGTACTCGTGGTACCCGTAAGGCTGTCATCGACATCGCCCTCAAGACCGCCGATGCTGGTTACCTCACGCGTCGTCTTGTCGACGTCTCACAAGATGTCTTCACGATTGACGACGAAGATGTTTCGACTGACCCGGGCTTTAGCATGCTCCGCGAAGATGCGGCGACCATTGGTGTTAGCTACGCCTCACGACTCGAAGGTCGCTTTGCAGCCGAAGATGTTACGGGTCACATTAAGGCTGGCGAACTCTTTACCAAGTCAATTGCCGAAGCCGTTGATGCCGATGAAAAACTTGATGGCGTTAAAATCATGAGTGCCCTCAGTGCTTCAAGTGTGCATGGTGTGCCACAAAAGAGCTACGGTATCGACCCAGCTACCGGCCTCATTGTTGCGAGCCATAACCCAATCGGCGTTATTGCTGCGCAGTCTATTGGTGAGCCAGGCACACAGCTGTCACTCGACTCCAAGCACCGTTCGGGCGCGCTTGTTGCCGACGATACTGCCCAAGGTTTGTCCCGCATCGAAGAGCTCTTTGAAGCTCGTACGCCAAAGGGCCAAGCGTACCTGACCGACATTAGCGGTAGCGCAAATGTTTGGGAAGAGGCAAGCCACTACGTCGTACAAGTAACTGCCCAAGACCAAGAAGTCGTTGAGCTCAAATTTGGTGGTCGCATGGTTAAGATTGCCGGCGGTAGCGATGTTGCCGTTGGTGATGTACTCGCGAGCGATGAAGGTGGTGACAACCCTCTCATCTCGCCAATCGCTGGTAAGGCAGAAGTAACCGATAAAGCTATTGTCATTACGCCGAACGGTAAGAGCATCGTGCGCTACGAGATTCCGAATTTCAAGCAACTTCTTGTTGCCGACGGCGACAACGTTGTTGCCGGTCAGCGTTTGACCAACGGTTCAATCAATTTGCATGACCTCGTACGCTTGCAAGGTGTTGAGCAAACGCAGCGTTACATCATGAACGAGATTCTCGGCATATTTAACGGCCAGGGTCAAAATGTCTCAGACAAGCACCTTGAAATCATCGTGCGTCAGATGTTTAGCCGTGTCCAGGTCGAAGATGCTGGTGACAGCGAATTCGTAACGGGCGATGTTGTGAGCAAACTCTCGGTCGCCGAAGCGAATGACGCGTTGACAACCGAGGGCAAACAGCCAGCCAAGGTAAACCAGCTTTTGCTTGGTATCACCAAAGCCAGCCTCAGCACCGACTCGTTCTTGTCTGCTGCAAGCTTCCAGGACACCACAAGAGTCTTGATTGCAGCCGCTACGAGTGGTAAGGTCGACAAGCTCTTTGGGCTCAAAGAAAATGTCATCTTGGGTCGCAAGATTCCAGTTGGTACCGGCTATGGCGCCAGTAATGCGCTTGACGAGGGTGATGACGACGACTTTGGTTACACCGAAACAGTCGTAGCCGCACCAACGGCAGAGCCGGTGATGGTCGCCGATATGCGTCCTGATGAAGCTGACGATGACGAAGTCGCCGAGATGGTTGACGGCATGTCCGACAGCAGCGACTCCTAACATAAAAAGACTTTAGTTTCTCTAAAACACCCCGCCAAAAACAGCGGGGTGTTTTAGCCTGCAAACATAACCAAGCCATACTAATATCGTTAGGGCTATAGGTGCTTTCGTGGATTTTATAACCCACTTTAACTTTGTTATTGAATCTCAACTAATGACGGATGCCATTTTTGGGACAACCATCGTGTCGAAAGAGGTGGTTTCTTGCTGGCCAACAAGGCCCAGATAATTTTTTGCAATTAAACATTAGATTTGCTATAATTACATCTGTTATATCAAATTCGAGCTGGTGGTTTGGTAACAAACCATCTTGGCGGTAGAGGAGAGGTTTTCTCTTCGGCGAATGTAATCGGGGCTTCCCAAGGCCTCAGAAAGGGCAGTTAATGCCTACCATTAATCAGTTGGTGCGCAAACCACGCAAGAAGATTGTGACTAAAAGCAAATCTCCTGCGTTGCAACGCGTCGTCAACAACCTCAAGACCAAACACTATGAAAAAGCCGCACCATTCAAACGCGGTGTATGTGTAAAAGTCACGACCAAAACACCAAAGAAACCTAACTCAGCCCTTCGCAAGGTCGCTCGTGTGCGCCTTGGAAATGGCTATGAAGTGTGGGCGTACATTGGCGGCGAAGGCCACAATCTGCAAGAGCACGCTGTTGTTATGATTCGTGGTGGACGCGTTAAGGACCTTCCGGGTGTACGCTACCACATTGTTCGTGGTGCACTCGACCTCCAAGGTGTCCAGAAGCGCAAGAAGAGCCGTTCTAAATACGGTACCAAGAAGGAGAGCAAGTAGTCGCTATGCTCCAATTTACATTTCACAATTCACAATTAGCAAAAAATTATCAATTATCAGTTTGCAATGATGCTGCAAATGGTCAATCGCACATAGCGAATTCATCGCCAATCGGTAATCGCCAATCGGTAATCGCGACTGAAAGGAGCCTGTAATGCCACGCAAAGTAACCGCCTCATTAGTTCGTGATATCCCGGCTGACCGCTTGTACAACAGCGTACCGGTGCAGCGCCTTATCAACCGCGTTATGCGCGACGGTAAAAAGCAGACTGCCGAACGCCTCGTCTACGAAGGTATGGCAACTGCTGCTAACAAGCTTAAAGTTGACAACCCACTCGATGTGTTTGAGCAAGCTTTTAGCAACATTCGCCCACACATGGAGACTCGCAGTCGCCGTGTCGGTGGTGCCAACTACCAGATCCCGTTTGAAGTTAAAGGTCAGCGCCAGAACCACCTCACCACGATGTGGTTTGTCGCAGCATGCCGTAGCCGCAAGGGTATGAGCATGGCTGACCGTATCGCTGCTGAGCTCATGGACGCCTACAACAACCAAGGCACCGCGGTCAAGAAACGTGAAGACACGCACCGCATGGCCGAGGCTAACCGCGCCTTCGCGCACTTCGC
>CAYZFT010000037.1:0-2832 GCA_964477925.1 uncultured Candidatus Saccharibacteria bacterium | reverse complement strand
GCCCATATTGACGCAGGCAAGACCACGACGACAGAGGGTATCCTCTATCGTACCGGTTTGAAGCACAAAATCGGTGCCGTCCACGAGGGCGAGACCACGACCGACTGGATGGCACAAGAGCGCGAACGCGGTATCACCATCGTTTCGGCTGCTGTGACGTGTTTCTGGAAGGGTATGCAAATCAATATCATCGATACCCCTGGTCACATCGACTTCACCGCAGAGGTGGAGCGCTCACTTCGCGTACTCGACGGCGCCGTGGTCGTCTTTGACGGCAAGATGGGTGTCGAGAGCCAGTCCGAGACCGTCTGGCGCCAGGCCGACAAGTACGGCGTGCCACGCATTTGCTTTATTAACAAAATCAACCAAACTGGTGGTGATTTCTACAAGTCACTCACGACCATTCATAACCGCCTGAGCAAACGCGCTTTCCCAGTGCACCTGCCTATTGGTTTTGAGCAGAGTATCAATGGTATTGTTGATCTCGTCAGCATGAAAGCCTACACCTACACCGAGTTTCATGACCATGAGCTCGTAGAGGGTGAAATCCCAGCCGACATGATGGACGAAGTCAAGAAGTACCGCTCATTGCTCATCGAAAACGCTGTCGCCGAAGACGAAGCAATGCTCGAGAAGTTCTTTGAAGTTGGCGAAGAAGGCCTGTCTGAGGCAGAAATCAAGCAAGCTATCCGCACCGCAGTCCTCTCCGGCAAATTCTACGCCGTAACCGGTGGAGATGGCCGTGGTGTCATCGTCGAAAAAGTCCTCGACATGGTTGTTGACTACTTGCCAGCTCCTGACGACCGTGAAACGGTCTGGGGTGTGCACCCCAAGACTGGTGATGAGATTGAGCGCAAGCACAGCGAGTCCGAGCCAATGTCAGGTCTTGCCTTCAAGATCACAACCGACCCATTCGTCGGTAAGCTTGCATATTTCCGTGTCTACTCGGGTAAGCTTGTAGCTGGTTCATATGTTTTGAACAGCTCAACCGGTGAAAAAGAGCGCGTCGGCCGCATCGTTCGTATGCAGGCAGACAAGCGTGAAGACGTGACCGAAGTTGTTGCAGGTGATATTGCCGCCATTGTTGGCCTCAAGGGCACAACCACTGGTAACACGCTGTGTGACCCAGCACATCCTATTCAGCTCGAAAACATTACTTTCCCAGACCCACCGGTGTCTATCGCCATTGAGCCAAAGACCAAGGCCGACCAAGAAAAGATGAGCCTCGCCCTTCAGCGCCTCGCCGAAGAAGACCCAACCTTCCGTGTCCGTGTTGATGATGAAACGGGTCAGACCATCATTAGTGGTATGGGTGAGCTTCACCTCGAAATCCTTGTCGACCGCATGAAGCGCGAATTTAGCGTCGAAGCTAACATCGGCCAGCCACAGGTTGCCTACCGCGAAACCATCCGCAAGGATGCCGTTGAAGCGCAAGGTAAGTTTGTCCGCCAGAGTGGTGGTCGTGGTCAGTACGGTGACGTCTGGCTTCGCCTTAGCCAAAACGAGCAGGGCAAGGGCTTTGAATTCATCAACAGCATTAAGGGTGGTGTCGTTCCAAGCGAATACATCCCCGCTGTTCGTAAGGGTATCGAAGAAGCACTATCAAACGGTGTGCTTGCCGGCTACCCAATCGTCGACGTCAAAGTTGAGTTGTACGATGGTAGCTACCACGAAGTCGACTCCAACGAAATGGCCTTTAGCATCGCAGGCTCAATGGGCTTTCAGGAAGGCTTCAAAAAGGCTGGACCTGTGCTGCTCGAGCCTGTCATGAAAGTCGTCGTCGTAACCCCCGAAAGCTTCATGGGTGACGTCATTGGCGACCTTAACAGTAAGCGCGGCCGTATCGAGAGCATGGAAGACCTGTCTTCTGGCATCAAAGAGATTACGGCGTTTGTACCGCTTGGTGAAATGTTTGGCTACACGACAAACCTGCGCTCAATGAGCCAAGGCCGTGCCAGCTCAAGCATGGAGCTTGACCACTACGCTGACGTTCCAAACAACGTGGCCGAAGCGATCATCGCCAAAAACGCAAAGTAAAGGTGAAATATGGTGCGAACAAGGGGGCGGGCAATTGCCCCCTTGTTCGTTTTTTAGAAGCTTACGCAACAGTAATTGTAAAGGAATGGAGTAGTACATGGCTGAGATTATCATCGGAACAACTACACCTGAGGTTCAGGTTGTTGTCCCACCAAGTTGTTTAGCGCGGCATTGTGAGAATTTTTCTAGGACACTCGTGCCACATGCCTTGGATGCTGCGATGAGAGAGCCAGGAACACAGCAGGTAATCACTTGCACTGGCGGTAGTACGTTCGGCCGATGTCGTGGTAGCGTCGAAAGCCATGTCGCTGAAGGTGATGTGCTAGCCGCAAGCGCAAACGAGCAAGCTGCGTTCGCAAAGGGTGCTGGCCAGATACCACTCAGTGCTGCAGTGCGCTTAATCCAACAATAAACACAGCCAACAAACACTTTACAAAAAGTGAAGCTTTCCTTATACTATCTCTTGTATCCCGCGTGAGGGCGTTGCTGATGTGCAATAAGGAACGCGTGAACGCTCTAATAACTATTAATAAGTAGGAGTACTACCTTTATGGCAGGAACTTTTGACCGAACTAAGCCTCACGTCAACGTTGGTACCATGGGCCACGTCGACCACGGTAAAACAACACTAACCGCAGCTATCACTTCTGTGCTTGCTAAGAAACTCCCTAGCGACACCAACAAAAAAGTCGACTACGACCAGATTGACAACGCTCCAGAAGAAAAAGCTCGTGGTATAACCATCGCTACTTCTCACCAGGAATATGAAAGCGAAAAGCGTCACTACGCTCACGT
>CAYZFT010000036.1:0-12420 GCA_964477925.1 uncultured Candidatus Saccharibacteria bacterium | reverse complement strand
TCGTCATTATCACTCAATGTGTTCACGCCGATAAGCTCACCTGTTTTTTTGTTCACTACAGCGGAGCGTATACCGACACCACCCCGTGCATGGGGGGTAAATTGAGCAACTTTTGTGCGTTTACCATAGCCGTATTTGCTAATCACAAAGATGCTTGAATGTTCATCAACGATATCCATACCAATCACACGGTCATCACTGCGCAATCGTATGCCGCGTACACCACGGCTGACACGCCCCATGGGCCGTGCATCGCGTTCGTGGAAGCGGATAGCCTGGCCTTGGCTCGTCGAGATGATAACCTCATTATCACCACTCGTCATACGAATCCATTTCAGCTCATCACCTTCGTCGAGGTTGATGGCGATAAGACCGGTCGTACGGACGTTTGTGTACTGTTCAAATGGTGTTTTCTTAACAACGCCCCGAACAGTACACATGATGAGATTTGCGGCAGCTTCCTTCTCGGTCTTCGACACGTTAATTACCGCACTGACCGTTTCTTCGGGTTGCAGCTGCAATAGGTTAACAATGGCAATACCCTTTGCGCTCAAGGAGGTAGCAGGCACCTCATACGTCTTCAGACGGAAGACGCGCCCCTTGTTGGTGAAGAATAGTAAGTAATCGTGCGTTGATGCATTTACAACATGTTCAATGACATCCTCTTCACGTGTTGCCATGCCGCGACGACCTTTGCCGCCTCGTCCTTGGCGTTTGTACTCGACTAAAGTGCTCCGTTTAATGTAGTTTGCTGATGTAAGTGTTACAACTACCTGCTCGTCTGGCACTAAGTCTTCATCGCGTAAACGGTTGAGCTCCTGCGCTACAACTTGCGTGCGTCGCTCATCACCATAGCGCTCTTTGAGCTCCAGCATCTCGGCTTTTATGACAGCAAAGATTCTACCCTCATCGGCCAAGATTGACTCGAGCTCTGCGATTATCTTCATAAGCTCAGCAAGCTCGTCCTCGATTTTCTGACGCTCTAGGCCAGCAAGCGTACGAAGTTGCATCGCCAAGATAGCCTTGGCCTGAATCTCGCTTAGTTTGAACTTCTTAATAAGGTTTGCTTGCGCCTCATCGGTAGTCTGACTTGCACGGATGGTAGCAATGACCTCATCAATGTGATCAAGGGCTATCTTGAGCCCTTCGAGTACGTGTGCACGTTCTTTAGCCTTGCGTAGCTCGAACTCCGTTCGACGACGCACGACAATCTGACGATGCTTGATATGCTCACTCAGAATGTCTTGCAATCCAAGTACTCGTGGCTGAATGCCATCAATCAAGGCCATAACATTATAGTGAAAGCTCGACTGTAGCGGCGTGAGTTTATACAGCTGATTGAGTAATTTTTTAGGGTAGGCGTCTTTCTTAAGGTCGATGACGATGCGAACGTTGCCACGAGCGCTCTCATCTCGCAAGTCACTAATGCCCGTAACCTTTTTTTCTTTGACGAGGTCGGCAATCTTGATAACCAAGCTCTCTTTGTTAAGGGCATAGGGAATCTCAGTTATGACAATCTGGTGTCTGCCCTTGTTGCCTTCAACAATCTCGGCAATACCACGCACGATAACGCCTCCGCGGCCTGTCGCATATGCCTGTCTGATAGATGCAGCGCCGTACACGATGCCGCCAGTCGGGAAGTCAGGCCCCTTAATAAATTGCAGCAAATCATCAAGCGACGCATCAGGATGGTCAATTTTATATACCGTTGCATCAACAATTTCATTAAGATTGTGCGGGGGAATGCTCGTCGCCATGCCTACCGCGATACCAACCTGACCGTTAAGTAGCAGGTTTGGGAGCTTGGCAGGAAGCACCGATGGCTCCTGGGTTGTACCGTCGTAGTTGTCGCGGAAATCTACGGTGTCTTTGTCGATATCTGCAAGTAGCTCGTCAGCCACACGGTGCATTTTTGCTTCGGTGTAGCGCATTGCAGCTGGCGGGTCGCCGTCCATAGAACCAAAGTTGCCCTGCCCGTTTACAAGCGGGTAGCGTGTGGCCCATGGCTGCGCAAGCCGTACCATAGCATCATAAATCGACGAGTCGCCGTGCGGGTGGTACTTACCCATAACCGCACCAACCACGTTCGCGCTTTTGCGGTGGCGAGCAGAGCTACGAAGCCCTTCTTCGTACATGCTATACATAATGCGACGATGTACCGGCTTCATACCATCTCGCACATCAGGTAGCGCGCGGTCGATGATAACACTCATAGAGTAGCGCAGGTAGCCATCTTCCATAACGTTCTCGACAGTACGACGCTCGACTAGGCGCGAATGGCCGGTTCCTTCAATAATCTCAATGGCGTTCTGCCGTTGCATTAGGCGTTCTTCGTCTTCAACATCTATAGGTGTAGTGCCTGTAATCTGATCATCCATGTTAAATATCCAGGTCCTTTACGAATTTAGCATTTGTCTGAATAAAGTTTTTGCGCAGCTCCACCTCAGTACCCATGAGCTTGTTAAAAATCGCGTCAGCGCGCTCGGCATCTTCCACCTTGACCTGAATCAGTACGCGCTTCTCGGGGTTCATGGTGGTCTCGAACAGCTGCTCGGCATCCATTTCGCCCAAACCTTTATAACGCTTCTGTTCTATGAAACCGGCTTGTTTGTAACGCTCGTCTTCGGGATTGACCTTCAGCCCTTCTTCTTTGCGCCGAGCGATTGTCGCGTCGAGCGCCGTTTCAAGCTCAGCTTCATCATAGATGAAAACACTGTTCTTGCGACCCGGCTTAACGAGCTCAAACAGCGGTGGTTTTGCTACATATATGTGCCCTGCATCGATAACTTCTTTCATATAGCGGAAGAAGAATGTCAGGAGCAAAGTCGTGATGTGGCTACCGTCAACATCGGCATCGGTCATAATGATAATGCGGTGATAGCGAAGACCAGAGAGGCTAAATGAGTCACCAATACCAACACCGGTTGCCTTGATAAGATTCAAGATTTCAGCGTTACCAAGCATGCGGTCAAGACGAGCACGTTCGACGTTCAGAACCTTACCTCGAAGCGGCATAATTGCCTGGGTCTTACTGTCACGTCCAGTTTTGGCCGAGCCACCAGCTGAGTCTCCCTCGACGAGGTACAGCTCGGAATTCGCTGGGTCTTTGCTGCTACAGTCGGCCAGCTTACCAGGCATACTTGCCCCATCGAGCACCCCTTTGCGGATGATGTTATCGCGGGCGGCGCGGGCGGCTTTGCGGGCGCGGGCGGCGAGCAATGCCTTGCCGATGATTTTCTTTGCAATAGCAGGATGCTCTTCGAGATAGTACGACAAGTATTCACCAAGAACTTGCTCGACCTGGCCACGTACTTCAGGGTTGCCGAGCTTATTCTTAGTTTGGCCTTCAAACTGTGGCTCGGGCAGCTTAACAAGGATAACAGCCGTCAGACCTTCGCGGGTGTCTTCACCACTCAAGTTCTCTTCTTTTTCCTTGAGCAAACCAGCCTTGCGTGCGTAATCATTCACGACACGGGTAAGCGCTGAGCGAAAACCAGTCAGGTGAGAGCCGCCGTCTGGGTTAAAAACGTTATTGGCAAATTGTTTAATTGTCTCGTTAAAACCCTCGGTGTATTGCATAGCAATCTCGATTTGGCTATCATCTACCGTTTTATCGACGTAAAACACATCGTCATCGACTGGTTCTTTGCCTACATTGAGGTTGATAACGTACGACTTTATGCCACCCTCGAAATAAAAACTGTATCTGCGGCCATTTGATTCGTTAATAAGCGTTGTTCTGACGCCTTTTGTGAGATACGCTGCATGACGCAGTCGATCAAGAATAGTATCATAGCTGAAGCTGGTCGACTCGGTAAATATAGTAGCGTCGGGGTAAAAAGTTATCTCAGTGCCGTGCTTGTCTTTGTCGCACTTGCCTATGACCTTCAAATCGCCTTGTGGCACGCCAAGCTCATAGGTTTGCTGATGAACCTTGCCGCCGAGGTAGATGGTGGCAATAAGCTTTGTCGAGAGAGCATTAACCACGCTCACGCCGACACCATGAAGACCACCAGAGACCTTGTAGCCACCGCCGCCAAACTTACCGCCCGCGTGAAGCACAGTCAGGACTGTCTCGACAGTACTCTTCCCTGTTTTGGGGTGTATGTCAGTCGGGATACCGCGGCCATCATCGGTCACGCGTATGCCACCGTCAGCTAGCATTTCGACTTTTACTTCAGTTGCATAGCCAGCTAAGGCTTCGTCTATCCCGTTATCTACTATTTCCCACACTAGGTGGTGCAAACCTTCAATGCCAGTGCTGCCGATGTACATACCAGGTCGCTTACGAACAGGCTCAAGCCCCTCCAGCACCTGAATTTGATCAGCTGAATATTGTTTTTGCTGAGTCACGACAAATATCCCCTCGTTTTTCGATTACTGCGTACAAGTATAGCGTCTTTTTGACGTTTCCACAACCCTACGCGCCACTGTTACTATGGGCCGCCGAAACAAACAGTTATGCGCTCGGAGCCAGCGGGGTGCCACCGTACATAACACCATCTTTATCTATGGTAATCTCATCGCCAGCATCATCATGCAGTGGCATATCTGCCTCAGTTGGGCTGGCTGGTTTTGGTGCTACCGTGGTATCTGTTAGACCTTTTTTTAGCTCGGTGGCGATATCGTCAACCTCCCTTTGATCGAGTTGGGCGCTTGAGACATTACCCCCCTCGTACACCTGTGCCTGAGGCACTGGAGCGGGTTCCGAGACAGCTGGAGCATGGACAACTGCCTGGGCGGTATCGACTATCGCCGGAGCAGTCGGCGCAACCACGGGGGCGGGCTGGGGCATTAGCGCTGGCTGAACCTGCATGCCGGGGTTTGCGTTTTGTTTGGCAAGCCACTCATCAAGAAATGAACCCGTGCTGGGTGGCGCCGGACGCGGCGGTGGGGTCGATGCGACTGCCTGCGGCTGCCCGAACGGGCTTGCAGCCGGGACCCCACCCGAAGCAAATGGGTTCGACATAGCTGGCGCTGCAACTTTTGTCTCTAGTCTCGCAAAAATCTCCTTTTCAACCACAGCCCGTGGTTTACCATATTTCGCAGCCGAAAGCTGCTTGAGTGCATCGGAGAGTTCTTTGTTTGGGCTACCAAGTGGTGGCAGCGCTGCCATACTAAATGGTTGTGTCGGTACGCCTTTAATCATGGTGCGCACAACTGCGTTGTAGTTTGGTATGCGCAGCAAATCATCGCCATCAAAATGCGGCTGGAAGTAGCGTGACATGGCCTCGACGTCATTTTGCCCAATACGATAGCAAACAACGGTACCAATATTGCCAAAAACGGCATCACGAATCTCTTCGGTCAGCTGCGTCGTAAATTGGTTGGCTACAATCAGGTTGAGGTGGAATTTTCGTGCTTCACTTAAGATAGTTGCAAAACTATCTGTCGAAAAATTCTGGAACTCATCTACGTACAGCGCAAAATCAACACGGTCATCTTCGGGTATGTTTGCCCGAGACATAGCTGCAGCTTGAAATTTCATCACAAACATCATGCCGAGCAGTTTGCTATTTAAATCGCCGGTGCGCCCTTTGCTGAGGTTGACGAGCAAAATCTTTTTGTTGTCCATGATGTCACGTAGGTCAAAGGCACTCTTTGTCTGACCAATAATATTGCGCATCATTTCGTTGCTTAGGAAGGCACCGAATTTACTTACAAACCAACTGACAACTTCACCAAATTCGTTACTGCGCTGTGACTGCGGCATTTCTTTTTCCCAAAATTCGCGCACGTTTGGGTCATTGACGTGTTGTAGCTTTTGCTTAGCAAATTGTGGGTCCCGGAAGAGCTTTGGGATGTCTATGAACGTACCCCCTTCTGGGTCGGCCATAACAGTGAGAGCAGCATTGCGAAAGAGGTTCTCGTAACGAGGCCCCATAATGCCCTGATGTTGTGGATCATACAACTTGTACAACATGTTCAGAACTTCCTGAATCAAGAAATCTTTTTGGTCGGGGCTGTGGAACTCAAACAGGTTCATACCCATCGGGTAATCCATGTCGGATGGGCAGAAATAAATCACATCTTCGGTACGCTCTTTTGGCACCATAGACAGGAGTTTTTCGGCAGTATCACCGTGCGGGTCAACAAAGGCAAAACCATTGCCAGCCATCATGTCTTGCAACGCGAGGTTTTCCAGAAATGTTGATTTACCTGTACCTGTCTGCCCTACGGCGTACATGTGTCGCTGCCGGTCGGAGAAGCCGAGGCGAATCGGTTTCTTAACACCGCGGAACACGTTGTAGCCAAGCAGTAGGCCTTCATCGGGCATATTACGCGGGCCATCAACTTGTTTTGAGTCTTGACGCTCAAGTTGCGTGGTCGGTGTGCTGCGCTGGTCAGGAAAATGAAAAAGCGTTGCGAGTTCAACAGTATTTAATATGTTTCGTTTTTTATGGTACGGGAAAAAACGCAATATGTAGTTATTGACAAGGTCATCAATATTTTTGGCGGGGCTATATTTAAATCCGTTCTTGCCGGGGGCGTCAAACAAAGAAAAGCTACCTACAATATTGTTCACGATGCCCTGAGCATTTTGCATTACATTAGATGATGCGACGAGCCGAACTGTCACTTCAAAACCAGCATATCGTGTTTTCTCTTCTATGGAGTCGATGACTGATTGTTCTAGGGATGAGATTTCTTTTGGTTTGTCGCCACCATCTTTAGATTCGGGCGCTTTCGCAAAAGCCGTAATAAAGTCTTTGGCAAGCGCACCAGCATTGAGGCCGTTTTTTGTGCCCTTACGCTTAGAGGCAGCAAGATTTGTTGAAACTTTACGCCATTCATCATCAGTTGGTCGGAAAAGTATTTGTATGGCAGCACCATCCTCATTTGTCAGGGTCGACAGCGCATTGAGCATTGCCTGCATAGCATCACGCTTAAGATCTTGGTATGTTGCAATGGGGTACGAAAACTCTTTTTTGAGATTCATTTGGCCACCGACAACTGCATTGATGCCACCAACTTCGTTAAAAATATTGTATTCACCTGTTCGCTCAAGCCGAGTCGAGGGGTATGCACCAGTCAGCGCTTGCTCGAGTGCGCTAATCATGTCTATGGGCGCTAGCGCATATAAATGTACAAAGCCCCGAGACCCAACAATTTCAAAACCAAAATGCCGTTGCCCACTGTATCGGTTCTTGAAACTTACCTCCATAGTACTCGCAATAATGTTGTAAATAATCTGTGCCTTAGAAATATTTTCGTCACTAATATCGCGCATATCACGCCCATTGCTATCTATGTCATCACTACTTGGTGGCAAATGAATGAGCAGCGGGACTAATTCGAGCCCACGCTCATAGCGTTGACGCTCGTGCATATTTTGCTGTATATTCAACAACATTATTCAAACCACCCAAACGTCTTAAGTTGCCAAAACATGTCAAACTGCTCAATAATACGACGGTCTTTCATTGCGTAACATCGACCCCAAATTGATCACGTATATACGTAGCTTTGATATCAATAATAGCCTGCATTCGTGCGGCCGGATTTTGTGGTGTCTGAGCAATAACAGCCTGTATAGCGGCCGTTGCTCGTGCGAGTGCGTCTGAAGATGCTTGAGGTGTCGAAATATTTTGGGCACCGGGTACTGATGAGTTTACGGATACTGGCTGGCTTAGCCCGGGCTGCGGAGAGCCTATTGGTGTTGGGAGCGGTACTTGGTTGTCCATATGCTTACTAGTATACAGTAGTTCCGCCCTTGTTAGAATGCACCAATCAGGTAGTTGCTCATTTTATCTGCCGAACACCATTTCTATATAAGTAAAAATAGCCTAGTGCGACAACAAGAAAAACTGCGATAACATCACGCGGCGTTAACTGCCCGATGGACTGTAAAGCCAGCAGTACAACGACCGTAGTCGTCACGATTGTCGGCACCCTACGTTGGCTGCTTGTATCTGAAGTGCTAAAGTACTCACCCCTTCTGTTTCCTAAAAGCCATGCGACAGTATGAAAAATGGCAGCATAGAGAAGTATAAATGGCACGATTAAGGCCAATGTTGGCAGATCCACAGGGTTGCTAAGGCTCATAAATAGCGCTAATACCAGCCATAATAATACTGATTTTATAATCTTTCGGTGCATAATTCAAAAAACACGCTCTGTTATCAACCTAGAGCGTTTCTGCGGTTCTATTTTAATACCGGTAATAATTTAGTGCCAAAGGCGGTAAATCCGCTCAAATAAAATAAATGTATAGCGCTTACCGCCTTATGGCTGTGACTGACCGCTCTTGTTACCGGTAAGGGTAATTCGAGCGCTAAAGTAAGTTTTTGTTTTTGCTTACTAGGTACCATAGTACTACGGATCTCCACCCCTGTCAATATAGGGGTAGCAAGTTGGGCACAAATCAATCATAAACTAACACGTATCGTCGGGGGACGATAATAGTAGCAAACACAACACTTTTCTTATTGACATAAGCGGTACAAACGCATTACTATATCTGTAGCACTGAGTAAAAAAAGTGCTCAAAAACAAAAAGCTTCAAAACGACGACTCCTCGCAGGTCGTTGTTTTGACAAAAAGGCTTTTTGGCACAAACGAAAAACTAAAAATAAACCCGCAACCCCGCGCCTACTCGCGGGGTTGCTTTTTGTTGAACGGGCTGTACAATCGTACAGTATGAAGACGAAACGGAGCATAAGCAGTTTAGTGGAAACTGGACAATCAGGCCTCGTCGTTGATATTGAATGCCAGCTCTCAAACAACTTACCCGGTATAACAATCGTCGGCTATGCAAATAAAGCCGTCGATGAGGCAAAAGAGCGCATTCGGAGTGCCTTTGACTCGTCAGATATAAGCCTACCGCGCAAACGCATTGTTATAAACCTTGCGCCGGCCGACGTGCCTAAAGACAGCACAGGCTTTGACCTCGCTATCGCAGCGGCCATATTAGCCGCTACAGACAAATGTGCCAAGCTCCCTGAGAATGCTGCTATCATGGGTGAGCTCGGGCTCGATGGGACAGTGCGACCAATCCGTGGCATCATTGGTAAGTTGCTCGTCGGCAAACGACACGGCATCGAAACGTTTCTCGTACCAGTTGCCAATGTTGCTCAAGCCCGTCTGGTGCCAGGCGTACGGCTCATCCCCATCCCCAGCCTGCACAAGCTTTTTCAGTACTTCAATGGGCTGGCCGAACCAACAGTCATTGATACTAGTGATTCACAGATTGAGGCTGAGATTGATATGGATACCGACCGTATGGGGATTGAGGATGTGATTGGCCAAGAACTTGGTAAGCGCGCAGTCGAGATAAGTGCTGCGGGCGGACACAACGTGCTACTTGGAGGTCCTCCTGGCACGGGCAAAAGCATGCTGGCTAAAACGCTACCCGACCTATTGCCACAGATGAGCCGCGACGAAATGCTCGAGGTGACACATCTGCACAGCCTCGCCAGTAACGATTTTAACCGTATCGTGACAAAACGACCGTTCCGCTCGCCGCACCACAGTGCGAGCAATGTCGCCATCGTCGGCGGCGGCAACACCATCCGCCCGGGCGAAATGAGCCTCAGCCACCGCGGCGTACTGCTCTTTGACGAGCTCCCTGAGTTTGACCGTGTCACCGTAGAGGCGTTGCGCCAACCACTCGAAACACGCCAAGTCAGCATTTCGCGGGCCAAAGAGACCGCTGATTACCCTGCCCACTTCATCTTTGTCGGTACGGCAAACCCCTGCCCGTGCGGGTACTACGGCACGAAAAAGCCCTGCCGCTGTATGCCACATCAAATCTTGAAATACCGCCGCAAACTCTCTGGCCCAATCCTCGACCGTATCGATTTGTACGTCGATGTGCACGAGATAGATAACAGCCGCTTACTCAGCGAAAAACCATCAAGTGAGTACACCACTGCTAGTGTGAGTGAACGCGTTGCCACAGCTCGCAAGCGGCAGACCGAACGATTCGGCGCGGCCAAGCTTAATGCCGATATGACTAACAGGGACATCAAGGCCAAGGCTCGACTCTCTGAACCCGCGAAAACCATGCTCGATACCGCAGCCGAGAAGTTCAGTCTCAGCGCCCGTGCCTACATGCGCACCATCAAGGTCGCCCGCACCATCGCCGACCTCGACAGTGCCGACACTATCGAGCCAAAACACGTCGCCGAAGCACTCCAATACCGTCCCCATCAATACCACGACCAGTAGGGGTCGGCAAAGCGAAATGTTTGACCTCTGTTTTGCTATCTGTTACAATGCAAGGGCTAAAAATATAAAGGAGACGCGACATCGCAACTAGTACGCGCCTGAATGGACAAATTCGGGCACCACAGCTTCGGGTCATCGACCCAGACGGTAATCAGCTTGGCGTTATGAGCCGCAGTGAAGCGCTGCAAACTGCTCAAGACCTTGACCTCGATCTTATCGAGATATCGCCCAACACAGACCCACCAGTCTGCAAGATAGCCAACTGGGGTAAATACAATTACCAAAAGACCAAGCAGGCACAAAAAAACCGCAAGACTGCAAAATCTCTCGAGATGAAACAGATGCGTTTTGGCCTGAAGATTGGTGATCATGACCTAGCGGTTAAGATGAAGAAAGTCGTTGGCTTCCTGGAGACAGGGCATAAAGTCAAAATCACGCTCTTCTTCCGCGGCCGCGAGCTGGCGCACAAAGACATTGGGTTTGACCTCGCAAAGCGAGTCATCGACAGCCTCGGAGACGGCATCGCCGTCGACCAACAGCCTCAGCTCAATGGCAAGCAACTCTCCTTTGTTATCCGTAGCATAGCACCCCCTAAATTGACGTCAAAAGAGGCGCCGGCTGAGGGTACGCCCGACAAGGGCACAACCATTCATTCGTTTTAATAAATTATAGTAATAAGGTAGGAGAAGAGCATGCCTAAGTTAAAGACTCATAGCGGCACCAAAGACCGCGTTAGAGTCACCAAGAACGGCCGTGTACGCACCCGTCACTCACATGCCAGCCACTTCTTGCAGAAGAAGTCAGGCGCGCGCAAGCGCAAACTCGCGGGTCTCGATACCCTCAACACCACCAACAGTAAAATAGCTAAGAAAAGGCTGGGGGTATAGTATGCGTGTAAAACGAGGCGTCCCTGGCCATGCCAAGCACGTAAAAATTCGCAAGGCAACTAAAGGCTTTAGCCACCCTAACCGTGTTAGCGTCAAACGAGGTAAGCAAGCAGTTACCAAGAGTCTGCAATTTGCCTACCGTGATCGTCGCAACCACAAGCGCACTTTCCGTGCACTGTGGAACACGCGCATCAACGCAGCTGCTCGTCTGAATGGCACCACCTACAGCAAGCTTATAGCTAGCATGAAAATTGCCGGCATCACCGTCGACCGCAAGGTCTTGGCAGAGCTAGCCGTCAATGAGCCAAAAGCTTTTGAGGCAGTCGTCAAAGCCGCTACCAAGTAGCTACTTTTTCGTAAGCGCTACAGGCCCCAACTTCGTTTGGGGCCTGTTTTTATGTGGATATCTCCGATGCTACCTTTAAAATTTCCTTCAAGCCGACCGAGAATACATGGGGTGTTTGATTCCAAATCACACTACTGATATGCTTATGTTTACAATGAAGAAAACAATACCGCCCGCACTTGCACTTATTATCATGGGTTGGATTAGTTATAAAAGCTATACAGTCACAGAGAGTAATTGGCAAAACGATAATTTGTTCGGCCCCGCTATGATTTACGCTGGGTGCTTGCTACTATTTTGTGGCCTATTTGTGCAAATATTCAAACAACCAAATGGGGTTATTTTTGCGCGCAAGCGAAAACTGGTATTTTTAAGCGTCAGCTTATTTGGTATGATTACGATTCTCTTATTTCGTTTTTCGGGGGATTATTATGGTGGGCTTGGCGTATTCTACGGCCTATGCTTAGTGGCCCTCGGTTTACTATGTCTTTCGGTCGTGTATATTGCACAGGTAATTCGAGGTAAAAGAACAAAGAAGTCAACCACCAAGTAAAAACACCCTCGATTACTCGGGGGTGTTTTCTTAGTGTCAGATGATCGATAAGCCGGATTCTGTCAAAGGCTAATCATCTATCTAGATGTACAATTGCTCGTACATTCAAGCGGGTTTGATTCGGGCTGGCGGGTACCAATCCGTCCGAGGACGGAACAAGGCCCATTCCTTGCAGCAGACAGGGTTTACCTTTGCCGCGCGTTACCGCGCAGCACTGTGAGCTCTTGCCTCACTCGTTTCACCATCGCTCGTGCGCCTCGCTAAAGCGATGCTCATGAAGAGTTAAGAGATATGAGTTAGGAGTTAAGAGGATTTCAACTTTCGCTCTTGTCTCTTGTCTCATGTCTCTGTGCATCACCTAGGCGAGGCGCACGGGCAGTATCGTTTCTGTGGCACTTTCCCTAAGATTGCTCTCGGCCGCCGTTAACGGCTGTCTTCCCGTGCGCTGTCCGGACTTTCCTCTA
>CAYZFT010000035.1:0-13217 GCA_964477925.1 uncultured Candidatus Saccharibacteria bacterium | reverse complement strand
AAACAGGACATTTCTATTTTGCAGGAAACAGGACATTTCTAATTTGCGTTGACAATGGACCTAGTCAGTCGTTGCCGAGGGTAGCTGCTGCCAGTTGGTGGTGTAGGCGGGGCTGGAGAGGGTTTTGCGGGGGTGCCAGGCGTGACTGAGGTCTTCGGCGGCGTAGCGGAGTGTGCCGTTGCCATGCTTGTTGTTGAGAGCGTCTAGCGTGCGCATGAGTGTGGCGCTACGCGTGTGGGCGTGGCTGTTGACTGTGCCGAATACATCGGTCTGCAACTGCGTGTCTGGCACGAGATCCCACAGTGTCACTTCGACCTTGTGGTAGCTGAGGGCTTTATCGAAATCGTGCTGCATGAGCCGGGCGAGTTGGCTGGCGATTGTGCCTGTATTGGCCGTAGGTGTGTAGAGGTGCACATCGCGGCTAATGGCTTGGTAGTTTGGCTTGAGCCGATGCGTGGTGATGCGCACCGAGGCGCGAGTGGCGAGCTGGCCTTCCCGGCGCAAAGCGGCGGTCGCACTGGTGGCCATGCTGGCGATGGCGGCTTCGATGACGTTAAAATCGCTGGTGTCGTGGCCAAACTGACGGCCGCGGCTAACCACCTGCTGGGGTTTGTGGGCAGATTGAAGTGGAATGCAGCTAATGCCGCACAGCTCGGCGACCATGCGGCGACCATGTATGCCCATGAGCTGCTGGGCGCGCTGGGGACGTAACTGTGCGAGGTCGAGAGCGGTGTGGATGCCTTCGGCTTTGAGCTTGGGAGCTAGGCGGTAGCCGATGCCCCAGATGTTTTGTATGGGGGTGGCGACGAGCAGTGCTTCCCATTCTTGAAGAGAGGCTTGCCACGTTTCGCGGCCCCGCGACTGCGCGCTGGCAAGCACAGCTTGCCCGGCAGATCGCCTTGCGGACAGCCGCTGGCTATCCTCACTCTCTTCGGGAGCCAGCGTCGCTTCGCTCGCCGACAGCCCGCACTCTCCCGCTCGCTTCTCGCTCGCGCCCGTGCTGCGCACAGGTTCGTTTGGCCCACCTGTCCAAACGAAGTATGCTCCGTGAGATTCGGGGTGGTGCTTGGCGTAGTCGGCGGCGAGTTTGCAGAGGGTTTTGGTGGGGGCGATGCCGACACTGACGGGGACGCCGACCTCTCGGTAGACTTTGGCGGCGAGCGCCCTGCCCCACTCGGCATAGTCGGTGATGACAAGCTCGCTGAGGTCGAGGAAAGCTTCGTCAATAGAGTAGAGCTCGATACGCGGTGTAATGTGGGTGAGTATGCTAGCAATGCGGCGGCTAATGTCGCCGTAGAGTTGGAAGTTGGCTGAGAAAACGACTAGTTCGGGTGCGCTATGATGGGGTGTGTCCGAAAGGCCATAGTTTGAGGAGGGGCTTGCCCCTCCAAAGGTGATAACATCGCTACGCTTGTTATCATCCTTTTCCTCTCCCGGCGACCTTTTCAGTCGCCGCTCGCGCGAAGCGCTCGTGGGGCCGTCGATGATGTGGAAGCGGCGTTTGAGCTCATGGAGGGGCTCGCCCATTTTGATGCCGAGTGCTTTAGCCTCGTTGCTACGGGCTACCGCGCAACCATCGTTACTACTGAGGACGATGGTTGGCGTGCCGATGAGGTCAGGGCGAAAGAGGCGTTCACAGCTGACGAAGAAGTTGTTGCTATCGATAAGGGCGTACATTATCAGTCATCCTTTCCCGGTATTTTTTATAAGTTGCTTATGTACTTTTGCTTGGCAAAAAGTACCAAAACCCACCGAGGGGAATAAATGGCGAGACCTGCCTCGCCACTCAGCCTACTTTTCCTTGTTAAAAAGTAGGCAAAAAACACCGAGGAGTGTGAAATAACCGGCTTACTTATCTTTTATCTCCGTTCGTAGGGCTTGTGCGGAACTCGCTTCGCTCAGACAGTCCTCCGCGCTCCTTCTCTCTCCGAGAAAAGCTAAATCAGTTATTTCAATCCTCGGGTTTCAGCGACCAACGCTTAACTGCTTCGGAATGGAGTGCTCATTTGCAAATTGAATGGCTACTCCTTGTTGATTAATTGGTGGATGGTGGCGGTGATGGTGCCCCAAGTGTTTTGTTGCATGTTGTGCTGCCAGTGGGCGATGCGGAGCTCGCCAGCATCGGTCCACCAGACGACGGTGCTACCCTGCCCTGGTGTCAGCGCACGGTCGACGATAGCGATATCGCCGTCATATATGCCCTCACTTCGCCAGTGATGTCCGCGGACGCGGAAAAAATATGTACTGCTAGGGCTGCGTACGAGTAGGCGGTCGAGGCTGAGTGCCCCTTGCGCGCCAGTGGCGGCGGCATTGGGAAAGCCTGCATGAAGGCCAACGGCGGTACCAAGGTCATCCGCCTCTGGTACTATCTGATTGTCCATGGCGTTCCTCCAGGGGCAAGAGTTAGGAGGTAAGAGTTAAAGGCACCTATGTTGCCCTGCGACTGCTCGTTGAGCTGGTATCTGGCGTCCGCTGGGATGACAACGGGGTGCACTGGATGACAATCAGCCGAGAGTACTGGACAACGGTCGAGAGGTCGGCTTGGCGTTTTTCGCCTTAACGCACACCTCTCGCCTCTCATTTTTGTTTTTTGGTCGTGGAGGTCGAAAGGTGTGGTGAGAGCCTTGATGATTGTGGCGCCTGGGAAAAAGCGGCGAATCTGCTCGAGGTCTTCGGCGAGGTACTCGCGCTTGGCGTGGCGGCGCACTAGTAGACTCCTTTCAGGGCGAGCAACATCCACTGGCCGCCGTCGCGGCTGAGGCGGTAGGTGCCGTGGCCATTCTCGACTTCCATATCATAGACGTGTAGTGCTGTTTGGCCACGCTGGATGCGGTAGCGCATACCACCGCCAAAAGTGACGCTCTGGCCGTCGAACTCGATTTGTTTGGGGAATGTACGCATGTCTTGCCCGGCAAAATAGTAGGCGTTGACGTTGATTTCGGTGTTGATGACTTTGGTCATGATGGGCTCCTTCGGAGAGTTAAAAGTTCGTAAAGTTTATAAAGTTGAAAGAGTTTGTATTGGATTGATAGAAGGATTGCGCTGGCTGTTAGGCATGCCGGAGTTTTGAACTGTACGCAAAAAAGCCGATAACAGAGGTAATCGGCAACGGGATTTCGAAAGGAAGATGCCTCAAGGCGCTCGTACCGTTACTGCGGGCGTCTACATAAGAGGAATCTATTTGTTGTGAAGGTCGGCAGGGACCGGAGTATGCCACCTTAAGTGTGTAAAGTAGTCTGCAAAGTAAATGGGGTCGTAAAACCGCCAAGTCCTCACATGGCTGAACCTAATTATAAGCACGATGCAGGCGGCTGCATAGTGTAGTTTTGCCTACAGCTACACGCTGATGAGGTGAACACTAACCCTAGTGGGTGTGGGGTATGAAGCGAAAAATCTTCTTTGAATCTTAATTTTCTTGCAGTTCCTGAACTGCGGTCGGCCAGCTTTTTGTGTCGACAGAAAGGTGGACAAAAACTCGGCACGCTTACAGCGTCTTGGTGAGGTGTTGCTGCTGACTACAACGGCCACACACTAAGCTTCGCTCATCGCTCAGACTACGCATGTGTCCTATTGTTGTACATCTCAGCCAGGACGGTTCCAGAGTACCATTTAGCTGCACTGGGGAGGGTCATTTTGAGTGGAATGGGTGTAATCGAAGGGTATTCGTAGTTTCACTCAAGATTCTAAAATCAAGATTCCAAATTCTAGAATCTTGAATCTTAGGTGAGCTTGGAGAGGAAATCGACGAGTTGGTGAGGGGTGATTTCGGCCTTTATGAGGTAACCGTCGGCCTGACCTTCGATGTCGGCGCGAACTTCTTCGCGCTGCTCGACATTGGTGGTGACGATGATGCGAGAATGGAGGCGTGGCGTGAGTCGCTTGTCGCGCAGCGTGCGAAGTACCTCAATACCAGTCATAGTAGGCACCATAAGGTCGAGCAGGATAATGTCGTACTTGTCGGTTTGGGCAGCGGCAAGACCCTTTTGGCCGTCACTGACCGTATCGACTTTGTAGCCAGCGTTGACGAGTGCTCGGTTGTACAACTCGCTAATGAAGTGCTCGTCCTCGACGACGAGAATTTGATTGCCCACGGGCGATATTTGAGTCGGTTGCATAGCTCTAGTGTACCACTAGGGAGTTAAAAGTTCATAAGGTTCATAAAGTTGAAATCGTTGTTGCCATTACTTTATAAACTTTGAACTTTATAAACCTTCATCTTGAGTAGACTACTCGCTGTATTTTGAGTGGTTTTTAATCCAGCCGTGGGCGCCGCGGACAATGCCTCCCTCTGCGCCCTGCTTGCCTGCTTCGGCGAGTCTGGCATAGGGGAAGACGGTGAAGGTGAACGTGCTCCCTTTGTTTACCTGACTGTCGACACTAATTTGGCCACCGTGGGCCTGCACGATGGAACGACTCAGGAACAGCCCGAGCCCTGTCCCGCCGATTTGGGCGCGGTTGCGGTGGTTGCGATAGAATTTGTCAAAAATGTGCGGCAGTATAGAAGAATCGACCCCAAGACCGAAGTCTTTGACGCTAGTTTCGACCAGACCGCTCGAATTAAGACGAGCCGATATGTACACTTCGCTGGTACCCTGAGAATATTTAATGGCATTGTCAAGAAGGTTTGCGACAACTTCGTAAATGCTGTATCGGTCGACACCAACAGTTGGTAGGTCTTTAGCTATATCAGTTTTGATTGTAATACCTCGTACACTAGCACGTATTGAAAGGTCATTAACGACGCCCTCGAGGATTTCGGCCCAGTTATTTTCGTGCAACTGTAGGGTTAGTTGATTGTCCTCAATCTTGGCTACGTTTAAGATGTTGTTGACAAAAGCAGTTAGTTGTTGGGCCGCAGCATCCATTTTCATCATAAATGCCTTGAGCTCGGGATTGAGTGTTGGGCCGATTTCTTCGTTAAATACTTCGATGTACCCGCGGAGTAGCGTTAGCGGTGTACGAAGCTCATGTACTGTGAGCGCGACGAAACTCATAGCTTGGTCATCCTGGCTATATATCTCGCTGTGATCAAAAAACACGATAAGCGTTTCGTAATCGAGTGGGTTGCTACGGTTGAAGTGTGCTGCAAGGTCGAATTGCTTGCTGTGACTTTGGCCGGGGAGCCCGATGCGGACTCGTTCCCATTGTTTATCGGCTGTGACGCTTGTGGTGCGGGTGGTTGTTAGCCAACTTTCAAAGGTGTTGTCATCGGCAAATGACATGTCTAGCGCGGTGTAAATGTTTTTGCCCTCAAACTCGCTAGGCATGACATCAAAGTATTTACCTGCGGCTTCGTTGACATAGACCACCTCGTCTTTTTGGTTAATAACAACGAACGGTAACGGCAGTGAGTTTGCGACGAAGTTGGTATGAATATCTTGTATGGTAACTGTTTTAGTTTTTTCAATGTCGTCAACGACACTTGCGAGTTGGTAAATGTGGTTGGCAAGGTTTGCGACCATCTCTTGTCCGACTTTTGCGTGGTCAAGGTCGGGTGAAACATGCTGGTCACTATGCGGTGCAACGAACTGGATGACGTTCCATAGATTTTGTACTGGCTCAACGGCACTTCGAATAATAAGTACACTGGCGATGAAAGCGCATGCAGCATATGTCACGGCAAGTACGGCAAAAAAGACAATCGGCTTGCTCGTAAAAAATGGAAACGCAAACCAGCCTACGCCAAGGGTTATGGTGCCTACTAAAAACTGCGGTATTAAAACTCGGCGACTAATCTGGTGGCGGTATTTGTTGAAAAAATCCATGTTCTACTTGTAGCTCATGCGATCAGCGCCAGACAGCGCGGTAACCCAGGTTTGACCGGCATTAATCCCGAGCGGCAGACCGGCTTCGTTGGTGAATGACAGCGCAGCCTTAGTGTCTGCTTTGTGCCATGTGCCTTTGGTGACAGTGCCATCCTGAAACACGTAGGCTTCGCCTGACCCGACAACACCGTACTGCGAGTGATTGTCACTGGCGATACCGTAACTAGTGATGATTGCCACGACTACTTTTGGTTGCAGTTGCACTTCAGCCCCTGCCCCATTCACGACCACGTGCGGCGCACCCGCTTGGCTGCGTTTGTAGCTGTCGCTGGCTACGTCATAATCGAAATGAGCATTAAATGTGTAACTTGAGATGTTGAAATCGATGCTACTTGCATTTGGTGTCTTGCTGGCGGCATCTTTTTTGCGGGCTAGTGGTGTGTATGAGGCTGCGCCGTAATTTTTTGATGCCTCGTACTCGTTTAGTTTTGCCATTGACGTATAGAGGTTGTGCGGGGCGTAGCGGCTACTGATACGCCAGAAAGCACTTGTACTATCATTGAGGTCTTTGGTACCCCAATCTTTAATGTTTTGCAGGGCTTCAGGGCTGCCACCGGCATGTGCTAGAGCGCAGTCAAAGCCCATACACCACTGAACGTAATATGGTCGCGCGCTGCGCACAGGGCCGATATAGTCGGGCGTACCATCTTGAAAGAGTGCGAGGAAGCGCGTGATACCACCCTCGGCGATAGCCTCAAAGACGACGCCGGCTTGGTCGAGGCCACTCTGTGGACGGGCATCTTCGCTGTTTTCTATCATGACGCCGGTCACGGGCCGAGTGTTAACAGATGGGTCGACGGTGAGGCCAGTGAGATTGCTTGCCACGGTGGTTGGTTTGGGTGGCCCAACCCTTTTGACCTTCGATACCCCACCTTGGTTTTTGGGTTGCGCAATGTAAGCGGTTGCTACCCCCGCGCCGATAAGTAAAACTGTGATAACAGCCAAGACAATCGTCCAGCGTTTGCTGATAGTCCAGCGAGATGTCAAGAAACCCTGGTGTCTTGACTTGCTTGGTGTCTGCACGGTGGCCGGTTCGTCTGGGCTGAATGCCGAGGTTACAACCGGCTGTTGCGGCTGTGCTTGGTCGTCTGAGCCGGAACCGTCAAGTGTGTCAAAGCTTGGTAATTGTGGCTCGTCTAATTTGTCGAGAGGCTCAACAACTGTTGTTTTTTGCGGCCCACCATTAAAATCGGAATCCATAAGCACTATTGTAACAGACGTACCTTTGCCATTAAAACTCAAATCAAACCTGAATGGCATAATAGGAAGTTTTCTAGCAACGCACTTAACGTCTTTGCCGCTGCGGGTATATTCTCAGCTAACAGTGGCGTTGTTGGCTGCGGTTGGTTTGAACAGTTTAGTAATTTCTAAAATTGCAGTATAAGCAAATAGACAAGCTGTTTCATCTTCAGTAAGTTCGGGTGCCTTGTCAGTCGGACCGGGTGTGTTTAAGAAACTAATCAAGCCTGCGTAGTTAGTATCGGGGTTGGCAGGAAGATGTGGCAGTATGTCTAAAAGATATACGTTCACAGTTTCGTTTTGAGGGTACTGCCGTTTTAATCTAGCGCTTTCAGCCTCTTGTGCAATTTTTAACCTGCCTACTTGCAGTATTGCGCCAATCACCGGGAATAGCTGTTCTGATTTGGTAGGATAGCTGGTGCCCATTTCGTGATCTGGATTAAGCGCATGTATAGTGTGAAAAGCGTCAAGGGCGCTAGAATCAATCGTGATGAATAAGGGTGCTGGCGTGACTATGGTTTCTGGTGAAAGACTCATGCAATATATTTAAGCATAAAACAATACTAAAGGTCAAATCTTTAAGCGGGCGAGGTGGTGTCCTGGCCGAGGAGGGCGAGGGTTTTGTTGAGCTGGGGGCAAAATGTGCCCACGTGGTGTAGATGCGGATGAGGCTAAAGAGGATGCCGGGCTTCTGCCCGAGCTCCTAAAAAGTTTATTGAGTGTGGCTCTGGCTGGACAGTCTTTTGCGGTAAATGGCTGTCTAGCGGCCTATGTAGCCTTTTGCAACTAAGAGTTCGGCTACGAGTACAGCGCCGCCGGCTGCTCCTCGGAGCGTGTTGTGCGATAGTGCCACGAATTGCCAGCCAAAATGTGGGTCCTCACGCAATCTCCCCATGCTAATGCCCATCCCCTGCTCGATGTCTCGATCGAGTTTAGCCTGAGGCCGGTCTTTTTCGTCAAAATAGCTTATGAGCTGTTTTGGGGCCGAAGGTAACTTGAGCGAAGCGATTGGGTTGTTATAGTTTCGCACGGCATCGATAATCTGCTCTTTGGTCGGCTTTTTGTCGAAGCTAACCCGCACACTTGCCATGTGGCCGTTTGTGACGGGTACTCGTATGCACGTTGCCGAAATTGTTGGGGTTGTCGCCTGTATAATCGTATCCCCACTTAGAGTACCCCAGATTCTTAACGGCTCGCGCTCGGACTTTTCCTCTTCGCCACCGATGAGCGGGATCACATTGTCGACCATTTCTGGCCATGTCTCGAACGTTTTGCCTGCGCCAGAGATTGCCTGCAAGCTTGTCACCAAAACCGCTGTCGGCGCGAATTCTTTTAAGGCGGTGAGGATTGAGACGTATGATTGTATCGAGCAGTTAGGCTTTACGACAATCAAGCCCTTTTGCCAGCCATGGTTCTTGCGCTGGATGTCAACGAGGGTGATGTGGCCAGGGTTTACCTCTGGCATAATCATCGGTACGTCGTCTGTCCAGCGATGGGCTGAGTTGTTCGACACGACCGCAACACCGAGATTGGCATAGGCTAACTCGATATGTTTTATGGTGTCCTTGTCGAGGTCGAGCGCGCAGAAGACTAGGCTTACGGAACTCGCAAGTATTTGCATATCGGCCTGTACGTCATGCACGACAATGTCGGCAACGGTCTCGGGTATGGGCTGGCTCATGGTCCACCTGCCTAGGGTGGCCTCGCGGTATGTTTTGCCCGCCGAGTTAGGGGAGGCTGCAAGCGAGACTAGCTCAAACCACGGGTGGTTAGCCAGAAGTGTGACGAATCGTTGCCCCACCATGCCTGTTGCGCCCAAGATACCTACCTGTATTTTATTCATACAATCCCCGTACTTCTAAGTATGTCACCGAAAACTCCGGCTGCTGTCACTTCTGGCCCGGCACCTGGGCCCTTTATGACAAGTGGGTTGTCGTGGTAGCGCTTGGTCTGTATGACCACGATATTGTCTGGGCCAGATAGGTTGCCAATGTCGGAGTTGGCGTCGACATCCGTAAGCGCCACGGTGCATTGCTCGGGTGTTACCGTTGCAACATATCGTAACACTTTGCCCGTTTTCTGAGCGGCAGCTGTCTTGTCGGCGATAGCAGCGTCGAGTGACGGCAGGTTTTGCATGAACTCCTCGATTGACAGGGTTGACATCGCGGCAGGATACAGGCTCGTGACGTGCACTGCGTCTGGCTCGAGCTTCATACCCATCAAGCGAGCTAAGATGACAACCTTGCGGGCCACATCCATCCCCGACAAATCTTCGCGTGGGTCTGGCTCGGTAAAACCGCGGGCTTTTGCCTCCGACACGGCCTCTGAATACGATGCACCTGCTTGCAGTGCGGAGAAAATGAACCCGAGCGTGCCGCTAAAGCAGCCTTGGATGCTTTCAATCTCATCGCCAGTGGCCAGAAGTGACTGCAATGTGCGTATGACTGGCAAACCCGCCCCAACGGTCGTTTCGAAATAAAGGTGGTCTCCCCTCGTCGCCACCAAGTTGTCGAACGTGGATTGTGAGCCTGACAAGTGTTTTTTATTGGCTGTGACCACAGAACCCCCGCGTGCGAGCGCTTGCTGCAGTAACGGCGTCGTTTTGTCGGATGAGGTTGTATCGATTACTATGAATGGACCGGGTAATGCCTCGATACATTTTTGCCTATCGATGATAGATTCACCCTGGAAGTCGAGCACGCCTGCATCTGATAGACCAGCTGGCTCAAAAACCCCGCCCTCTGAGGTGAATAAGCCGCAATAGACTAGATTGACATCGTAACGACTCAAAATTGCAGCTCTCTGGCTGATAATTTGCTTGCATAGGGCACCTCCAACATTGCCAACACCGAGTTGTAGGAGATAGTAAGTTTTGCGTGCACTCATCGCTTGGCCACCAGATGGAATTCATCATGCAAGTTTCGCAGTACCTTCGGCATATCTTTCTCCTCTATTATGAATGATATATTTCGTTCAGATGAACCTTGGGCAATCGCGAGTACGTTTGCCTGGCAACGGCCGACTGCCGAGAATATCTTGCCCGCAACACCAGGGTGGTGTCTCATACCTTCGCCTACGACAGCAACGATAACCAGATTATCTTGATAGGTTATGGCCTCTAGGTCTTTGATAGCTAAAGCGGTCTCGAGGCCGCTTTTGAGCAGCTCAACAGCTCTAGCCCTGTTATGCTGCTTAACCGCAAACGATATGTTGTATTCTGATGATGCCTGTGAAATGAACAAGATGTTGATATGCTCTGCCGCAATAATATCAAAAACTCTGGCCACGATACCAGGCGCGCCAATCATGCCTTTCCCCTGGATGGTGACGAGCGAAAGTGTTTTCGTGCTCGATATTGCTTTCTCGGCATGCTGGGTGATGTCAACATTTTTTGATATCAGTGTCCCGGCCGCGGTTGGGTTAAAAGTGTTTTTGATGCGAACTGGGATATTTTTGAGGGATGCCGGAACGATTGTCAGAGGGTGGAGCACTTTGGCGCCAAAATATGAAAGCTCGGCAGCTTCGTCGTACGAGAGTGCGGAGACGGTTTGGGCATTGTCGATAACTCGCGGGTCGGCCGTCATCACACCGTCGACGTCTGTCCAAATCCAAACCTCAGCCGCATCGACGCAATACCCAATAATGGTGGCGGAATAATCAGAGCCACCACGGCCAAGCGTTGTGACCGTCCCGTCAGATGTTGCGCCCATGAAGCCAGTAATTACTGGTATAGTGCCGACTCGTAATGATTGAAGGAGCTTGGGTTTTGCTTGCTTGGCAGACTCGGTGAGGAGCGGTCTTGCGTCGCCAAAATCATCGTTGGTTACGATAAGCTCACTTGCTTCAAATGCCCGGGCTTGTGCCCCTAGCTTGACTAGCGCCGCGGCCATGAGGTGTACACACATTCTCTCTCCATACGATACGATAAGGTCATATGCGCGCGGTGTTAGCTCGCCTAAGGCACAGATACCTTCGAGAAATTCATTGAGTTCAGATAGTTTAGCCTCGATAGTGGTTGTTAGTTTTTCCTCGCGCTCGCTATTAAGCTCGAGCCCACGAACAGCCTCCAGATGCATCTTTCGAAGCTGCCGCAGATTGCGTTGGAGCTCGGCTTGCTCCTTGTGTCGTGCGGCCGTTGTTGCTGCTACTAAAAGGTTCGTCACGCCGCTCATTGCCGATACGACTACCATAATCTCTTGATTTGCCCGTTCTGACATGACTATGCGAGCGACCTCAAGAATCCTCTCGGCGTTACCAATAGATGTGCCACCAAACTTCATTACAAGCATACAACAGTCTCCTTATCACGGGCTCTATAGATTAATCATACACTGAAATGAGGTGTTTTGAACATTTCGCCTGACTCATAGCCCCCCAATTAATCTGCGAGCAGGCTCTGAACTCGTACCAGGGTTTCTTTGGGCTTTCACATTTCATTTGCGATGAAATCCTGAAACAAGTTCAGGATGACAGTGGCGGGGTGCTAGACTTGGGATGCTGATTTGAGGCGGCCGAGGGTCGTTGCTTGGCCGAGGAGGGCGAGGGTGTCGTTGAGCTGGGGGCTAAATGGTGCCCACGTCGTGTAAATGCGGATGAGGCTAAAGAGGATACCAGGCTTCTGCCCTGTTTCTTCGAGCAGCTCATTGAGCGTTGTTTGGATTGTATCGGGTGTCCAATCGGCGAGTGCGGCTAGTTTGTCGTGTGCTGCTTGTATGAGCTGGGTAATTTCGTCTGCACTGAGTTTTGAGAGCTGCTTGTTATCGCTGATAAGGCTGGGGTTGGGCGTTGGCTCGGCGAAAAAGTAGCTGGTGAGCTCGGGTAGGTCGGCAAGCGTCTTGAGACGGTCTTGGGCTAGACTTAGTACACGTAGTTTGAAATCGTCTTGTGCCTTTTTGGCGCTCTCTGGCCAAAAAAACTCTACGCGCTTGGCAAGCTCGTCGAGCGGCAGCTCGCGTATGAAGTTGCCGTTGACCCACAACAGGCGTTTTTCGTCGAAGCGGGCGCCGCTGCGCTGGACTTTGCTGAGGCTGAACTTTTTAATCAGTTCTTGGGTGGTGAAAACTTCTTGCGTCGTGCCGTCATTCCAGCCGAGCGTGGCGATGAAACTGACCATAGCCTCTGGCAAGTAGCCACTGCGAATGTAATCGAGCACATCTTTGGCACCGTCGCGCTTACCGAGCTTTTTGTTGCCCTGCTCGTTCATGATGTGTGGCATGTGGGCAAGTAATGGCCGCTCGATACCGAGTGCTTCGTAGAGGTTGAGGTAGTTTGGTACAGAGCTGATGAATTCTTGGCCGCGGATGACGTGCGTGATGTGCATCTCGGCGTCGTCAATGATGTGGGCAAAGTTGTAGGTTGGGAAACCGTCGCTTTTAATGAGTATGAAATCGTCGACAACTTCGGGGCCGGTCGTGATGTCGCCCATGACCTCGTCGTGCCAAGTGTAGGCTTTGGGGTCACTCTTGAAACGGAGCGGCATGCTACCATCCCAGACGGGTGGGTTGGTGGGGCGATGGTCGCGGTACAAAAAAGCCTTTTTCTGCGCTTGGGCGGCTTCGCGGAAGGCCTGAACTTCGGCGGATGTGTATGGGTCGGCGTATGCGCGACCGGCGTCGATGAGCTTTTGCGCCCACTGTCGGTAGCTGGCGAGGCGTTCACTTTGGATGTAGGGGCCATAAGGGCCGCCTGCATCGGGGCCTTCGTCGTACTGAAGGCCGAGGGCTTTGAGGCTGGCGATGAGGTGCTCTTTGCTGCCAGGCACTTCCCTCTTCTGGTCGGTGTCCTCTAGCCGCAATATAAATTTGCCGCCGGCTTGGCGGGCAACGAGCCACGCAAAGAGCGCGGTGCGTATGCCGCCGACGTGTAAAAAGCCGGTTGGGCTTGGTGCAAAACGTGTCCGTACTTCACTCATGAGCTCTAGTATACCATCTCTGTCAGCACTCTGCCCAAGTGTCTGTGTAATCGCCGTTTTCGGACGGCCCAACCGATAGTCTTTCCTTTTCGTAGTTCCCGAACTACGGTCGGCTCATTTTGTATCGACATGGTACTGCCTCGTGGTTCCCGCACCACAGGCGGCCAGCTTTTTGTACCGACAAAAAGCTGAGCAAAAAACTCGGCACGCCTCCACCATCTTGGTGAGCTGTTGTTGCATAT
>CAYZFT010000034.1:0-13651 GCA_964477925.1 uncultured Candidatus Saccharibacteria bacterium | reverse complement strand
AACCTGCAACCAACGGTTTTGGAGACCGCTACTCTACCAATTGAGCTACACCCCTTTACTGCCTAAGTAACAAACGTACATAATCCCGATTTGAATTACTGATGAATTATAACGCGCCAGGGGCAAATATACAAAAAACGGGCGCTCGGGCCCGTTTTTTGTTTCGTGCGCGCCCACCCGCGGCGGGTGAAGCAATCTGCAACTTTCTCTCAATGCACTAACTGTGGACGTACAACGAGAGTTTTTTGTTTTAAGGTTGTTTATTTCAAGCGCCGCTTGAGCGCACGAACTACCATAAGCATACTACACGCCCCCTAAATGTCAAATGATACCGCAAGCAGCAAATAACCATGCTTCCGGCAGTGTCGTTATGATTGGGCATGTTCATGATTACGCTAATGTTGAACAATACTAATGGTATATGCTACTGTTTAACCATGACTAAACAAACCACATCAAGTTCTAAATCATCCACTAAAAAATCAAGCGCAAAACCCAATGTTGTCGTGAACGGTAAACGCAAGTCAACACAAAAAAGCACTCCTGTCCAAAAAGCATTTGACTGGGCACGTACTCATGTTGGTGTCCTACTTTTCATATTGGTCTTTGGCGGAATCGGAACGTATTTCATCATACGAAGTTTTGCGGCTACACCAACGGCTCCATCGACCAGTTTTAATATCACGACCTGGAATACTACCTACGATAACCCTACCAATATCGGCACAAGCTTGCTTGACCTTGGCCGCAATAGCGACATCATCGGTTTACAAGAAATGCATACTCCTGCACAGCGTAAAAACATCAAAGCAAGCCTGCTTTGCTCTACGTGTAAGTACGCGGGCTATGTCAAAGATTACACCTACAACGGTTCATCGCCGGCCAGCCTGCCAATACTCTGGAATAAGGCTAAATTTTCGTACGTATCTAAGGGCTACTACACGATGAGCTCAAAAGTTACGGGCATCAATGACCTCACTGGCACGAATATGTCAATTTCGGCTAAATATATTACCTGGGTGCAGCTCCGTGACAAGGCAACTACCAGGAGTTTTTATGTGCTCAATCTTCACACCGTTGCAGGCGTCGAGTGGTCGCTCTTTTATCACGAGCCCCCAGTGCCAAGTGGTTACCCAATGACACCGAACGTAAAGCGTTTGGCAACGTACAAAAAGGGCATGGACGTGCTTGTTAGCAAAGTACAAACGCTTGCCAAAACCGGTAGACCTATCATAATTGTTGGCGACTTTAACGTAGACTACCGCTTTGATAGCATCGTTAAAGACCCAATGTTCCCCTATGCAAGACTCAGCCCACTAAAAGTTTCAAGCAGTTACGAGACACTTAAGCAAGTGACAGCAGACCCTACGGTTGGGACGCACGGGACAGACGGGCGTCTTATTGACTACGTCTTTGCTATGCAAAACAATCGTCTCGCCGTCAATAACGAATATATCGATACCGGCACGTATGGCTCTGACCATCACCCAGTAACAAACACCATGACCATATATAATGCCAATCAGACTACGGCACCAGCGCCAGCACCGGCTCCGATACCAATAGGCGTTTCTGCGCAAGAGGCCACCAAGACAGTCACGACAGACATCGTCACAACCGAAACACAGTAGTAAGTTTTCAAGCAGAGCATCGCAGTGTAATGTTTGCTTGCCCATCTCTGCACAGTAAAAAGTTTTGGAATAAGCTCAAAACAGAGTTCATGCCACCGGAGTTTACTTATTGGTACTGATTACGATAAGATGCTGAATCAAGTTCGACGTGCAGAAAATTGTTGGAGTCTTGATGCGTGACGATGACGGGTGATTTACTTGACATACTCAATGTAATGCCACAATATACCCCGTACCAATCACAGTATTTTCAGAAACTCTTGTTCGGTTATGATTTTAGTGCCGTAAGCCTCGGCTTTTTTAAGCTTGCTAGCACCGACACTGCCGCCAGCGACAAGATAGGTCGTGTCTTTACCAACGCTTAATTGGAAGGTGCCACCACGGCTTCTGATGCGTTCGGCAGCTTCGTCGCGGCTCATCGTCGTGAGCGTACCCGTGACTACAAAACTCATACCCTCTAGCGCGCCAGTCTTTGCCTCGAACCGCGGCTGCACACCAGCCGAACCCATTTTTGCCAGCATCGCCAGGTTGTCTTCGTCGGCAAACCATGCAGCTACACTTTCGGCCACGACGACACCGACACCGTCAACATTTTTGAGCTCATCGATGGTCGCATCGGCCAAGCCTTGTAGTGAACCAAAAGCCCTGACGAGATCTATCGCTGTCTGTACGCCAACGTGTCGTATCCCAAGACCGTAGACGAACCGCTCGAGCGGTGGAGCAAGCTTTGCCGCAATCGCATCGACCAGTTTCTGGGCAGAAATCTCGGCGAATCGATCAATCTGCAACAAATCATCTTTGGTAATTGTATATATATCGGCTAAATCTTGCACGAGAACAGCGTCAACAAGTGCGCTAACGTTTTTTTCGCCCAACGTATCGATATCGAGCGCCCCTTTACTCGCAAAATGCTGCAACGCACGTTTTAGGATGATGGGTCCAGTCAGGCCCTTGACGCGGTAGACCACATCGCCTTCTGGGCGCTCAAAATCAAGCTCGGGATATTGGCGGGCGAGCTCCGCTGGGTAATCAAATGGTCTGCTGCTGGCGGGGCGCAGCTCGGTCAGGACACGTTCAACTTGCGGTATGATGTCGCCAGCCTTATAAATGATAACCGTGTCGCCAATCCGCACATCGAGCCGAGCAATCTCGTCAGCGTTGTGTAACGACGCATGCTGCACAGTCGTGCCTGCGACGTGTACGGGGTCAAAAACGGCAACGGGCGTAGCAGCACCAGTCCGGCCAATGCTGATGACGATATCTTTGACCGTCGTCGTCGCTTCCTCGGCAGCGTATTTGTACGCCACGGCACCACGAGGCGTTTTGCCAACAACGCCGAGCGCCGCATAATCCGCGCGGTCATTGACTTTTATGACGAGCCCGTCAGTGTTAAAAGGCAGTTCGGCGCGTTTCGTACCCCATTCGTCAACATAGGCCATGACGTCATCGATACTCGTGAGCACGACGGCGCTTGCGTTGCAGCTAATACCAAGTGCGGCCATCGCATCATACGCAAACCGGTGCGTCGGTACATCTGACGGGTTGTCCCTGAGTACGTCGTACCCCACGAACGTAAGCGGACGTTCGGCAACGAGCCTCGGGTCGAGCTGTCGTATCGTACCCGCAGCAAGATTACGAGGGTTTTTGAACTCAGGCTCCCCGGCAGCTCGACGGCCTGCATTAAGCGTGGCAAATGCTTGTTTAAAAATGACGATTTCACCACGTATCTCTGTGCGACCAATGCAAAAAGTATCAAAGCCGTCTGCCCGGCGGAGTTTGAGGGGCACGTTAGCAATAGTACGGACGTTAGCCGTCACGTCTTCGCCAACTCGGCTATCGCCACGAGTCACCGCCTGCACAAGCAGGCCGTCTTCGTAGATAAGCGCACAGGCAAGGCCGTCCATCTTAATATCACAAAACAGGTCATGAGGACGGTCGGGCAGTAATTTGTCGAGCCGCTTGGCCCACGATTCAACTTCCGCGCGGTCAAACACGTCGCTAAGGCTAATCATAGGCACTTGGTGTGTGACTTTGACAAATTTATCAAGTGCAACGCCAGCCACACGTTGGGTCGGGCTATCTGGCGTAATCAGCTCAGGAAACTGCTCTTCGAGTTGGCTCAACTCGTGTTTGAGGCTATCGGCCGCAGCTTCGCTCATAGTCGACTCATCGAGCACATGATAATGGTAGCGGTAATCGTCGATAAGCGCGCGTAGTTTTGCAATTCGCTCGACAGCCTTGGCACGAGTCATGCTACAAAATCTCCCGGTATATTGTGTACAGATACGCCTGGCCAAACGGTACGACAAGAACCGTCATAACAAAAAGCATCCATGGGGCGCCAGCTGCAAACCAAAGAACAAAAGGTAGCATAAGTAGTACAGTGAGTACTGCAAAAAACAGTACCGCACTAAAAAATTTTCGCCATAGTATCAACCGTCGTCGATAGACCATTTTTTTGGCACTACGCAACGATTTTATCGGTGTCATATCGGGGAGCGTGGTAATAAAAAGTGCAAAGATTGAATGCGTCACAAGCCGCAACGACCAAAGCGTGAGCAACGCAAACACAAACCCAGCAATCCATAGCTCCCAGCCGAAAAACAAACCAGAACTAATCACCAGACTAAAAAGATAACTGGCGATAGCTACTGGTAGTAGCTGAACGCCGATTATAGCCAGAACAAGCAAATATTTCACGAGTGGTGTCATCCCCATATAAAAACTTGCTTTAACGCTGGCTTTCTCGTGCGACAAAATCTGCCGAAACGTCCACACCAATGCCAACGTACAGATGGTCGAAATAATAATTTGGTACACGCCCGAAGCGGCAGAAAAACTGCCACCTGTACCCGCTAGAAGAGTCGTCAGTTTACTCAGAGTTTCACTAATTGCGCCAGTACCGCTAGAGCCCGTTACTGCGGCGGTTGAATCTACGCTAGCAGAACTTAGCGAAAAACTCCGGACAAACACAAACACACCAACAGCGTAGACTGCGGTAATGCCACTAAATGTTCGCCAATCTTTGCCGAGCAGTTCAAATGTTTGGCGCAGGAGCTTAGCGCTCGACGAAATTTTACGACGAGGGGGCAAGGGCAAGTTACGACGCCAGGTACGAGGGTTGTACCACTTGCGTTTGGGTAGCTCGAGCGTACGCTGCGATTGTGTCTTTCGTACTGGCTCAACGCTTCGGATACTAACCATGAAGTTTCATCTCCCCAGAACTCAATACATTGTTTTGTCGACTATAGTATTGCATAGATATGTTCCTCTCAGGCATGGCAAAAGTATGTCTGAACTTGGACCATGCATTGGCATAAACCCGAAAAAAACAGAACGTCACGCACCGAGTTACTTGTAAATCTTGTATCATACTTATCCCTCATAGTATACGACGACGAGCACTTCCAAGCAAAAGCTGTTTACTGCTATTATGGCACTATGAGATTGGTGCAAATTAAGTCACGACCAACGGTAATCCGGAAAACGCGGCATATTATACGATGGCTTGGTGTGGCATTGGTAGTTGTTATCATTACCGGAACAGCACTATACCTACGACCCTTACCTGCAGCTACAGTTACGTTGCATCTACCATCGCTGCCCGAGCCGAGCAATCCGAGCATCACGTGGCCAAACACTGGCCAGGCAGAGTTTGGCGCAGTCGGCTATGATGTAATGCTTTCTAACGCCCAACCCCGACCTGTCTCAACGGCCAGTATGGCTAAAGTGATAACCGCGCTGTGCGTGCTCGAAAAGCGCCCGCTCAAATTGGGTGAGTCAGGCCCCGGCATTACTATGGGCGAAGAAGATTTATCACGCCTGCAGAGCCAGCTTGATCAGGGGGGCTCACATTTACTTATTAGCAAAGGAGAAGTGCTGACAGAGTATCAAATGCTTCAAGCTATGCTGCTGCCCTCTGCCAACAATATTGCCGACAGCCTTGCAGTGTGGGCGTTCGGCAGTCTTGAGCAGTATCAGATGTATGCACAGCAGTTTGTTAAGCGCCATGGCATGCCACATACCAGCATCGGCCCTGACGCCAGTGGCTTTGACGCAAGCACCATTAGCACGACAGCAGATTTAACGACACTCGGCAAAACCGCACTCGCAAACCCGGTTATAATGCAAATCGCAGGCACACAACGTGCAACGTTTGAAACAGCCGGGACCGTAACAAACACCAATAAGCTGCTTGCTGCCGGGGTCCTGACCGGGCTCAAAACTGGCACGAATGAGGGCAATACTGGTGGCTTTATCTTCACTGCATCTGTCAAGAAAGTTAATCACACCATCTCAATAGCTGGTGTGGTCGTAAACGCGGGTAGCTCTGCCAATGCCACGGTTCAAGCCGAGCAGCTTGCAAGTAGCATTACTGATGATTTCGAGAACATTTCGTATGCAAGAGCAGGCCAGATTATTGGAATCGCTAAAACTCCCTGGGGAGCGACCGCGCCGATTGCTGCCGCAAACGATATGTCGGTTGTTCGTTGGCGCGCCAACAAGATATGGCGAGTTGAACAGCTTACTCCAACAGACGCCACAAAAGAAGGCCGGGTCGGTACGCTTGTCATTCGTACTAATGGCTCAAAAGCAACGACAGCTCTGAGAATCACTTCACCCGCATCCGCTCCCTCAATCTTGTGGCGTTTGATACGTTTTAGATAAGAGTTATGCCAAATGGTATACTTTAGACTATGCAACCAAAACTCACAGCACAATTTTTTATTAAAAACAGGCAGGCACTACGAACAAAACTAGCCAATAAACTACCCCTCATCATTGCAGGCAACGGCATGGTGCAGCGGACGGGTGATAACACCGTATCGTTCACACAAGATAGCAACATGTGGTACCTGACCGGGATTGATACACCAGATGTTGTGTTGGTGCTAGCAGAAAACGATGAGTTTCTCATTGTCCCCGGGCGAAGTGCTGCTCGAGAGGCTTTTGACGGCGCGACCGACACTGCCGCCCTCACGCAAAGGTCAGGGGTCGCAACGGTCTTAGACGAAGTTGAGGGGTGGAAACTCATTGCGGCACTTCTGAGCGATAAGAAGCAGGCGAGTTACCTAAAGCCACTGCCAGTCTATGATGCCCGTCGCGGGCTGTATGCCAACCCAGCAAGACGCCGCCTTGCCGACAAGCTCAGACGAGTACAACCAAAACTCCTCTTGTTCGATGCGCGCCCCGAGTTATCTGCGCTTCGGTGCATAAAGCAACCAATCGAGATTGCGCTCATCGAACACGCTGTCGTTATTACGAAAGAGACGCTTGCCGAAGTAACTCAAAAAACAGCTCTCATGACATTGCACCATGAGTACGAGCTTGAGGCAGCCATTACCCACGGGTTTCGTCGGCGCGGCGCAAGTGGTCACGCTTATAGCCCTATCGTTGCAAGTGGCAGGCATGCAACAACTTTGCATTACTGCGCCAACAATGGTCAGATTGGAAAGAACGATTACATAGTCGTCGATGTTGGTGCCGAAGTCGAACACTATGCAGCCGATATTACTCGAACGCTCATACAGGGTGCTCCCTCGCCAAGACAACGGGCCGTTCATGATGCGGTCGCACGGCTGCAACAACAAGCGCTAGCACTTTTGCTTCCCGGGACCCAGCTGCGCGATTACGAACACGCTTTTGAGAATCTCATGGGTGTGGAGCTTAAACAGCTCGGGTTTATCGATGACGCCAGCGACCATAAAGCAATCCGCTACTATTATCCGCACTCAACATCGCATTTTCTCGGTCTCGATGTGCATGACGTCGGCGATTACACACAACCACTTGCCGAGAATATGGTTATAACGTGTGAACCCGGCATATACATCCCCGAAGAAGGCATCGGTGTACGTATCGAAGACGATATAGTCATTACCAAAGCCGGAAACCGCGTGCTATAATCAGAGCAATTACTATGACAACACATAAACAAAAAGGGTTTATCTACACCTTCCTCGTGCGTTGGGCGGTGTGCTCTATGGGGCTGTGGATTGCGGCAGGGTTGTTTCACCGCAGCATTAGCTATGACAACCGTATCAGCGTAATCTTTATCGCTGGTGCGTTACTCGCCATTTTAAACACTGTTATTAAGCCGCTACTTGTGCTCCTCAGCATGCCCATCATGCTCCTTACCGTTGGCTTATTTATGATTATTGTTAATGGCATGATGGTTTATTTGGTCAGTAAGCTGTACGGTCCGCTTGACATTGCACACTTTTGGGTAGCAATTTGCGCGGGCATAATCATAGGCTTGGTAAATTACCTCGTCACCGCTATACTAGAAGAACAATGATACGAGGCGGAGGCAAATCATGAGCATATATAATTACATCGCAATCATCTCAATGGTACTAATGTCATTACTTATTCTGGTCCAAACCCGTGGCGCAAGCCTTGGTGCGGGCATCGGTAGTAGCGGCGAGGTTAACACCGAGCGACGCGGCACAGACAAGACCATCTATCAGCTCACCATTTTATCAGCAACAGTTTTCGTCATGTCAATACTGCTTGACGTCATCGTCAAATAACCAGTTCAGGCAAGGGGAAGCGCGTGGGCCGATTTATCAACAAAACGACACAACTGCAATTGCGCCGGTTGCTTCGACGTCGACGCCGCGCTACCGAAGAAACCGTTAAGCTAGCCGCCGAGCACATTGATAAAGATTTTATTGGTCGCTTTAGCCGAGTCATGAAAGTTAAGCGCTTTACCTTTGGATGGCTTGCGCTCGTTCTTCTACTCGTTATCACGACCATACTACAAACTGTGGCGCTGAGTAGTGCCTACCAAACCAAGCAGTTTATCGACGGAGGTTCATACCATGAAGGCATCGTTGGTACATTTAGTACCGCCAATCCTCTGTATGCCACGGGCGCGGTCGACACCGCTGTCTCTCGCCTGATTTTCGCGGGGTTATTTAAGTACGACAAAGAGAATCACATTGAAGGTGATTTGGCGAGTGACTATAGTGTCGATGCAACCGGCAAGGTCTATACTGTACACCTCCGAAAAGGTCTGCACTGGCATGACGGCAAACCGCTGACTGCCGACGACGTTGTTTTCACCTTTCGCACCATGCAAAACCCTGACGCGCGCTCGGTACTGCAAGGCAGTATGCGTGGTGTCTCTATCGATAAGCTCAACGACAATACTATAACTTTTAAGCTCTCGAGCGCACTGAGTTCTTTTCCGGGTTCTCTGACAGTCGGTCTCTTGCCGCAGCATATTTTAGGAAAAGTAACGCCAAGTGAATTGCGTGCCAGCAGTTTCAATACAGCCGAGCCCGTAGGGTCAGGACCATTTATGTGGCAGCAACTGCAGCTCAGTACTACTAGCGATAGCACCGGTGAGGGTACGGCGGCGACCATTACGCTTGAGCGTTTCGAACATTACCATGAGGGCTCACCGAAGCTGAACCGATTTAGCATTCATACATACGAAACAACCGACGACTTACTTGGCGCATTTGACCGTCGAGAAGTCACCGCCATTGCTGGCCTAAAATCTGCCCCCCGCGAACTGCAAGACAAAAAAGACATTGTGATTCAAAGTTTTCAGTCTACGGCAGCAATGATGACATTCTTTAACACCCAATCAGCGAGTGCGGTAAATGATGTGGCTGTACGTCGTGGTCTGATGTATGCCACGGGACGACGAGCTATAATTCAAAAGCTTGATCAGTCACTCAAGATTGTTCAGGGTCCGATGCTGACCGACCAATTCGCCTATGATAAAACCTATGCCCAGCCACTTTACAACAAGGCAAAAGCCGAAGAAACTCTTACGCAGGCCGGCTGGATCCCTGGCAAAGATGGCATACGCGTCAAAGACGCAAAACGACTCAGCATAAACCTGTACGCCGAAGACACGCACGACAACAGAATCGTTACCGATGAGTTAAAACGACAATGGCGTGACGTCGGGGCAGAAGCCAATGTCACGCTTCAACCGTCTATGTATTTCCAGATTACGTTGCAAACTCGAGGCTATGACGCCGTTATACACGGTATTTCCATTGGCATCGACCCCGATGTCTACGCATATTGGCATAGCTCACAAGCGACAGGCGGGGGGATGAACCTTTCTAACTACAAATCTTCGGTGGCAGATAAGTCGCTTGAAGCTGGCCGCACTCGCCAAGACGAGGCACAGCGAGCACTCAAGTACAAACCATTTCTCAAGGCATGGCTCGAAGATGTACCAGCCATTGGCATGTTCCGCCCACGCATTTACTACGTTACCCGCGGCCCCGTCTATGGGCTTGACGAGCACCTGCTGAACACTGACGCCGATCGTTACTATTCGGTCGAACACTGGCAAATCCGTACAGCCTACGTCAACGACAATTAATCCGAGCATTGCAGGGTTCATTGCGAGAAGAATTGAACTTGTTGATGATATGCTAGTTAGGTGAATTACATACTCGCGGCACTCGCGTCTAATCTCTCATTTGCATTTTCCGACAATGTTACGGGTGTACTCTCTCGCAAAAACAAACCTCTAACTATCGCACTCTGGGCGGCGGTGTTTGGTCTTATGATATTTTTGGTTCCTGCCTTGACAATTTTCAGTAGCGAATTCGCCAAACTAACACCTTCAAATCTCGCTGTCATGCTCGGGATTAATATTTTAGTTAATGTGGGTTATGTCTCGTTTCTTGCCGGCATGAACAAAGGCAGCATAACACTGACAGGTGTCATTGCTGGGGCGTCGCCCGTCGTGACAACCTTGACGGCAATACTTGTTTTTGGTGAGAAAATATCTATCTTTCAAGCAGTGGCGATTGTGCTAGTGCTGCTTGGCGTTGCGCTTTCGTCTATGCGCGGAAAAGCAAAAGACCTCATCAAAGATATGCGCAAAAGCGGCACACTATATGCACTTGGGGCATTCTTTTTCTGGGGCATTTACTATGCATTCGTACGCATCCCCGTCAAGGAAATTGGCTGGTTTTTGCCGCAGTATTCGGCGAGCCTAGTGGGGCTTGTGATATTCCTTGGGCTAGCACTAGCCACAAAAGAAAAGCAAGCACTGAGACTCCCAAGGTTAGTATGGCTTGTTGCGTTAGCGGCTCTTTTACAAATATCTGGGAGTATTTTCTACAATTACGCAATCAGTCAAGGGCAAACGGCTATTGTCTCGCCGATAGCAGGTAGCTCACCGGCAGTTTTTGTCGTCATCGCGTACTTCCTCTTCCGCGAGAAACTTAACAAAAAACAATGGGCGGGGATTACCACCGCACTTATCGGCATTATCGGCTTGGCGTTCCTTGGCGGCTAAATCGCGTAGCTGTATGCACTCGCAGGATTATTACGTTCGCTTGTTGGCTCGATTGTAACGACGGATTTACTGATTTTTTGGCAAGTAAAATGCCCCGGATACACCAGGGCATTTTACTGGTGCGGATGAGAGGATTTGAACCTCCACGAGTTGCCCCACTGGTCTCTGAAACCAGCGCGTCTACCGTTCCGCCACATCCGCGTAAGCGTAATCGAACCTCGTTATCATAGCTGTTCTGACGTGATTTTTCAAGACGATGGCTATCTGAGTATAAAATATGCAGTAAAACCGTTTCTGTGAGGCAAAGTGTTTATGCTATCATAGCTTAAGAACATACATAATCACTGAGGATTAGACCGCAATGAGTAAAATTGCACATTATCTACAAGAGCATTTACTGGGCGAGGTGACCGAAAGCGCCGATGCACGGAAGTTTTTTGCCACCGACAACAGTATTTTTAGCGTTACACCTAGCGTCATTGTCTACCCGCGCAACGAGAACGATGTCCGCAAAACCGCACGGTTCACCTGGCAACTAGCCGAGCGAGGTCGCAGCATCCCCATGACGGCTCGTGGCGCTGGTACCGACTATAGTGGTGGCTCATTAGGTAACGGCGTGATGATTGTATTTCCGGCACACATGAATCGCATCATCCAGCTTGACACCAAAAGCGGCACCGTCATAGTTGAGCCCGGGCTTAACTACGGCCGGCTGCAACAGACCCTACACACGCACGAGCGCTTTTTGCCACCTTACCCTGCAAGTATCGAATACAGTACCCTCGGTGGGGCCGTCGCCAGCAATGCAAGCGGAGAGAAATCGGTCAAATATGGCACCACCGTTGACTACGTTAAAGGCCTACGAATTGTGCTCGCTAACGGGGAGGTTATAAAAACCGGTCGTCTGAGTAAGCGAGAGCTCAGTAAAAAACTCGGGCTTAGCACCTTTGAGGGCGAGATATATCGCCAGCTCGATAGTCTGATAGAAGAAAACAAAAGTACCATCGAGTCTATGCGTCGCCGTGTCACCAAAAACACCGCGGGGTACAACATTGGTGATGTCAAACTACACAATGGCAGCTTTGACCTTACCCCACTCTTTGTAGGCAGCCAAGGAACGCTTGGTATCATCACTGAAATGACGCTTTCTACCGAGGAGTTTAACCCCGAAACAACGCTTTTTATGGCCAGTTTCGATAGCATAGACAGTGCCTGCGAAGCAGTGCAGGAGCTACGTTCGCTACCCGAGATAGCCAGCACAATCGAAATGGTCGACGGACAACTGCTATCATTTGTTGATCGCCTGAACCCCAATCAACTCAAGGGGAGTTTGAAGGCGCCCTTTCCACAGATAGTGCTGTTTATTGAGTATGATGCTAATACCGACCGTCAGCGAAAACGGTGCGCAAAGCGGACCCGCGCAGTACTGAACAAACTTGCCACCGAGTACCAGGAAGAGACAGATTACGCCAAGCAATCGCATATGTGGAAAGTGCGGCAGGCCAGCGCAAGCCTACTTTCACACAGTGAGAAACAGCTCAAGGCCGTACCTATCATCGAAGATGCAATCGTCCCGCCAGAAAAACTTGTCGACTTGCTTAAAGGGGCTTACCAGCTATTTTCGGCAGGCAAACTGCAAGTTGCAGCATGGGGGCACGCCGGAGACGGCAACATCCATTTGCATCCATTTTTCGACCTGAGCCAGCTCGGCGACCGACAGCGTGCCTTCCGCCTCTATGAAGAGTACTACAAACTCGTGATTAGCCTAGGTGGCACAACAAGTGGCCAACACAACGACGGTCGTCTGCGTGCACCGCTCTTGCCAAACGTGTACGGGGCAGAGGCCTATACGGTCTTGCAAAAAATCAAAAAGATTTTCGACCCCTACAATACGCTCAACCCAGGTGTCAAGATTAACGTTACCCTCGATGATATCAAACCGATTCTGCGCACTACCTACAGTCTAGAGCATCTCTATAACCACATGCCTCGGTCATAATCGATGCAGTGGGAACCAATTGATTATGTTGGGCTTGCGGGTGGCGTACTACTTTTGTTTGGCTTTTGGCGTACGAGTATAGGCGAGTGGAAAACAACATCACTCTGGTATGAACTTGATAACATCATCGCAAGCGCGCTGCTTCTCGTTTACTCTTTGCAAAAACACGCATATATCAACATAGCGCTCAATATCATCTGGGGCATCGTCGCATTTCGTGGCATCAGCTCATACGCCGAACGCAAACTGAAACACAACAAAGCATTTGCTAAAGCATATCGAAAAGCACACTCCAAGCGACCGTAATATATACGTCTATTCCGCTGGATGGGCTTATTGCTCTCACCCCGACTCATGGCGTCGGGTGTTAGAGCCAAACATAGGCCAAACTAAAAAGCCCTACTTTCGCAGAGCTTTTTAGTTTGGTGGGTGATGAGGGACTCGAACCCCCGACCCTCTCGGTGTAAACGAGATGCTCTAGCCAACTGAGCTAATCACCCAAACTGATTTAATATGATTAATGAATGACTCGAGTCACCTTCGGCGACCCCGTAACTTTCGTACTTGCAGCATAGCTGCAAACCTGAAAGATTACCTTGCGAATTGCCACTGGCAATTCTCACCCCGACCCTCTCGGTGTAAACGAGAGACCAGCGCCAACTGAGCTAATCACCCAAAAAATCAAATTATGGTGCGGACGAGAGGACTTGAACCTCCACCCCTTGCAGGACTACCACCTCA
>CAYZFT010000033.1:0-14152 GCA_964477925.1 uncultured Candidatus Saccharibacteria bacterium | reverse complement strand
AACAGCGCCTAACCGATGACGTTAAGGCAGCCATGTTGGCTGGTGATGCGCCGCGTGTTGAATGTTTACGTGGTCTTAAGAGTGCTATTTTGTATGCCGAAGTGGCAGCCGGCAAACGAGACGAGGGCCTCGGTGACGCAGAGATTGAAGCGCTCTTTGCTAAAGAAGTTAAAAAGCGCCAAGAGAGCGCCGACCTATATGTGCAGGGTGGCTCACAAGAACGTGCCGACAAAGAATTGTCCGAGAAGGCAATCATTGAACAGTATTTGCCTGAGCAGCTGAGCGCTGCTGATATAGAACACGTTATTGATGCCGTTATCACTGAGCTGGACGCGAGTGGCATGCAGGCGATGGGTCGGGTTATTGGTGAGGTTAAAAAGCGCTGTGGCAACGCGGCCGATGGTGCAATCATAGCAACGTTAGTGAAGGAGAAACTTTCATGATTTTACTTATGGGGCCAGCCGGTGCTGGCAAAAGTTTGCAAGGTCAAAAACTAGCTGATGAACACGGCTATGCCTACATCTCGAGCGGTGAAATCTTTCGCCTGCTCGTAACCGGTCATCGCCGCGCAGAAATGCTCGAGGGTAAGCTACTCAGTGATGATGAGGTTATCAATGTCTTTGACAAAGTGCTCGACATTATCGACACAAGTGATGAGTTTATCCTTGATGGCTTTCCTCGTACAAGTAAGCAGGTTGATTGGCTGATGGGCCAGGTCGAAAAGGGTCGGTTCAAAAAACCGGTTGTTGTACACATGGATGTGAGCGAAAAAGCCACTCGTGAGCGTCTGGCAAAGCGTGGTCGGCCCGATGACACCGAAGCGGCGATTACAGAGCGGTACCGCTTGTACGAAAGCGCTACGCAGCCTATCCTCAAGCAGTACGTTGGCCATGGTGTCACCGTTCACGAAGTCAGTGCCGATGGTACGCCAGCCGAAGTCTATGGTCACATTACCAAAGCACTAAATATCTAATAATCACAGGATACACATGCAGCTCAAAACAGCTACCGAAATCGCCGCTATGCGTGAAAGTGGTCGCATGCTGGCTACTATATTGCAGCTCATAGCCAAAAAAGTTACAGCCGGGATGACACCAAAAGACATATCGGCATTGGCGGCCCGGGAGCTCGAAGCATTAGGTGGTGCGCCCACGTTCAAGGGGTTTGAGGGCTTCCCAGATATTATTTGCATATCCAATAACAACGAAGTGCAACACGGCATACCGAGCGATCGACCGTTCAAAAATGGTGATATTGTTAACTTCGACTTTGGCGTTACGTACCAACGAATGGTTACGGACGCTGGTATTACTGTGTGTATTGGTGGCAAGCCCGACAAAGCGGGCGCACGGTTGCTCAAGGGTACTGAAGCGGCACTCTACGAGGGGCTTGAGGCAGTGCGGGCGGGGGCGCGAGTCGGCGACATCTCGGCCGCTGTTGAAGCAGTGCTCCGTAGCCATGATCTTGGTATAGTGCGCGAGTTGGTTGGGCATGGCGTTGGGCATCAGCTGCATGAAGCGCCGGAGATTCCAAACTACGGACGGGCAGGTACTGGGCCAATACTCCAGGCGGGCATGACCATCGCGATTGAGCCTATCTCGACGCTCGGTGGTCATCGTATCTTTAGTGCTCATGACGGCTGGACATTACTCACTGTTGACGGTAGCCGCTCTGCGCAGTTTGAACACACGGTGCTCGTAACCGAAACAGGCCATGAAATCTTGACCCAGGTATGATTGCTTTCGACAAACAAGGTAAGAGGTTGCGAAGTTGTAACGATAAGCAGTATACTTAAGTGCGTATGCGTGAAACAGAAACTCAGCATTATGTTGGACTCGATATCGGCACCTCGATGGTGCGCTGTGTTATAGGTACGCGCGATGATGCGACGGGGGCCATATCGGTTATCGGTCATGGCACGAGTCAGAACCAGGGCATGCGCAAAGGTGTTGTTATGCACATAGATGAGGCGGCTGATGCAGTGGTGCATGCGCTGAGCGAGGCGGAGCGAATTGCTGGCGTGCGACTCGAGCGAGCGACTGTTAATATTAATGGCTCTCACGTGCTTGGCATGAGCTCGCGTGGCGTCATTGCCATTAGCGGCCCTAACCGCGAAATATCCCCCGATGACCGCGACCGTGTCGAAGAAGCGGCCGCTATTGTCAAGCTGCCAGCGAACCGTGAAATCATGCAGGTTTTTGCTAAAAATTATCGGCTAGATGGGCAAGATAACATTAAAGACCCTGTCGGCATGCACGGCGTGCGGCTTGAGGTTGATTGTCATATCATTACTGCGGCGACGCCAAATGTTCACAACCTTGACCTCGTACTCGAAAAAGCACAGATTGTTGCAAAACATAAGACTATGGCGGCATTAGCCGCGGCTGAGGCCGTGCTTGACCGCAAACAAAAAGAGGCTGGTGCGGTTGTAATTGACATTGGCGCCGGCACGACCAACCTGGCGATAATCGAGGACGGCGAGATTCAGCACGTTGCGGTTATCCCAATGGGTGGCACGCACATTACGAATGATTTGGCCATTGGTCTCAAAACAGATCTTGATGTAGCCGAGCAGGTCAAGCTCAAGAACGTGCACCTTGGCGATACGACCGACAAAACTTTCCGTATTATTGTTGAAGGGGCTGGCTATACATTTGAGCAGACCGAGGCAAACATGATTGCGGAATCGCGCGTCGAGGAGCTTCTTGAATACGTTGATAAGGAATTAGCTCGAGTACATCGTTCTCGCAAACTGCCAGGTGGTGTAGTTATCGTTGGTGGTACCGCGGCGTTGCCTGGGCTCGCCGAGTTTGCCCGCGAAAAACTCCAATTACCGGCACGGATTGGTAAAATCCGCGGGCTCGAAGGGTTGGTTGACACTGTTGATGACCCGGCATTCGCAACAGCGACGGGCTTGATGCTACTCGATATATTACTGGCCCCTTACGTACAGGGGCAAGTACCCCAAGAGTCTGATGTCTTCGGCTCGGGGCTCAAAAGTATCGGTAACTTCTTTAAGCGTTTTAAAGACGACAACTAGATAGGCTGGCATTCGAATCGGCGTAAGATATCTAAAGTCGTACAATTTTGCATCACATTGCCTCAAAGACTACTATTTTATGCAAAGCGACCCCTGAGGAATGTTCATATTTTGGTATTGAGCGTGCGGTTTAACCGGCAGAGTACCGTGTTTGTTCGGCCAGTCCCACGCGGAAGACCAAATGTACTCAGCGGTTTTAGCAGCAAACGTGGCTAGGATTACTTTTGTGCGCAGCAAACATTGCAGACAACGACCCCCTGACGTATACTATGAGCATACTAACTGTTGGAGGAGTAATAACAGGTATGGCACAGGCAGTTGACCCCGCAATCGAAACATTTGCACGTATTAAAGTCGTTGGTGTTGGCGGCGCTGGCGGCGCGGCTGTTAACCGTATGGTTGACGCGGGTGTTGACGGTGTTGAGTTTGTGGCGGTCAATACAGACGCGCAGGCCCTTCAGAACTCGAAGGCCAACATAAAACTTCATATTGGCCGTGATACGACCCGCGGGCTTGGCGCTGGCGCCGACCCAGAAGTTGGCGAGCGGGCCGCACGAGAATCAATCGAGGAAATTCGTAGTGCCTTGCAAGGCGCCGACATGGTGTTTGTTACTATCGGCGCAGGTGGTGGGACGGGCAGTGGAGCGGGACACGTTGTTGCTGAGGTTGCCAAAGAACTTCATGCGCTTGTGGTTGGTTTTGCCACGAAGCCATTCGCGTTTGAGGGTGAAAAGCGCCGTCGCAACGCTGAGGTTGCTATCGAAAAACTGCGCACAGCAGTCGATACGCTTATCATCGTCCCAAATGATCGCTTGCTCCAGACTATTGACCGCCAAACGCCACTGCTTGAGGCTTTTAAGGTGGCCGATGATGTTTTGCGCCAAGGTGTACAGGGCATATCTGATCTTATAACCGTGCATGGGCTAATCAATCTTGACTTTGCTGATGTTAAGACAGTTATGAGCAATGCCGGCTCAGCACTTATGGGTATCGGCCGCGCTAGTGGCGAAAACCGTGCCGTACAAGCTGCTCAGCAGGCCATTGAGTCGCCGCTACTCGAAGTGTCCATTGACGGCGCTCGGGGTATCCTCTTTAACGTTATTGGTGGCAACGATCTGTCGATGCACGAAATCAATACTGCTGCTGAGGCCATTACTGCCGCAGCCGATCCTGACGCTAATATCATTTTTGGTGCGACTATCAGCCCCGATATCGAGGGTGAGATTATCATCACGGTTGTGGCAACCGGTTTTGATGCCTCATATTTCACCAAGCGTAAGGCCACTGTCGCTGCGGCACCAGCTACTGCCTTAAGTGCTTTTGAAGATAAGAGCGCAGAAGACAATACACCCGTTACTACGTTTGTCTCTGAAAGGCCTTCTGAGGCCGTGTCTAAGATTGCAGATAGTGACATGGCTGCTATCGATATGACAATCAAGGACGAGCACGAGACCGTACAGACCGATTTCAGCAATGACACACCTGTGCCTAACATTTGGGACCTTGACGACACGGACAAAAAAGATGCCAGCTCAGCCAACAACGATGGCATCCAGCCCGAACCGGTCGTGTCTTCGCATGACGAAGATGAACTCGAAAAGCCCTCATTCCTCCGTCGTTTGACACAGCGCCGCAAGAAAAACGATGTAGAATCTGAAGACCTCGACAAGTAACAGGGGTAATTGACCGCTTATGTATTAAATAATACAGCGGAAAATAGCTTTACATAACGCTATAGGTGGCGGTATGATTAGTACATACAACGCTATATGTAGTATCGCTGACCCAGGGGGTGACAGTGGTGGCTATAGGTCGCTCTTTATAAAATAAGAAGGGGGTAACACATGAAATGTGGCCAATGTGGCGCAGATGACACGAAAGTCATCGAAAGCCGAGATGTGACCGATGGTCAGGCCGTGCGGCGACGCCGAGCCTGCGTAATGTGCGAACACCGATTCACGACCTATGAGCGGGTTGAGCGACCACAGCTAATCGTCGTCAAAAATGACGGCACGAGGCAGCTCTTTAACCGCGACAAACTGCTTGCGGGGCTGTACAGAGCTTGCGAAAAGACATCGGTCTCGAGCTTGCAGCTTGAACGACTAGTCAGCAGTATCGAGCAAGAATTAGCAAGTTGCGCCGAGAGCGAAGTAAGCTCAGGCAAGATAGGCGAAATGGTCATGGATCGACTGGCGGCACTCAACAAGGTAGCCTATGTGCGCTTCGCGAGTGTGTATCGCCGGTTCGCCGACATTGCAAGTTTCGAACGCGAGCTCAACAAAATTCGCGACCGTAAACACGAACCAACGAAGATATAAGGGCCTGGAGTATGGATATAAAAAACAAAACAAACCAGCGGGCGTGAGGTACGTCCATAAAAACGAAGTAAAACTAAAGAGGGGAGAAACACGTTATGGCACGAACAGTTAAAGGCAGCGCAACGGTGACAAGGCGCTTTACCAAACCAGGTACTTTAGGATATGACGCAATCAAATGGGTTAACCGTGATTCTAGCCTGAAAAACCCAGCGACAGGTGAAATCGTTTTCGAGCAAAATGACATTGAGATTCCTGAAGGCTGGTCAATTAATGCACTCAACATCGTAGCGCAGAAGTACTTTAGCGGTACGCCAGGTACCGAAGGGCGCGAAACATCACTTAAGCATCTTATCGACCGGGTGGTTGATACCATCGTGCGCCAGGGCCAGCAAGAAGGCTACTTTGATAATGACGAAGATGCTGAGACATTTCGTGAAGAGCTTAAGTTTGTGCTTGCGACGCAGCGAGCGGCCTTTAACAGCCCTGTTTGGTTTAACATTGGCGTGCCAGAGCGCGCTCAGCAGGCTAGCGCTTGCTTTATCCTCGGAGTCGAAGATAACATGCGCTCAATCTTGCAGTGGTACACCGATGAGGGCATGATTTTCAAGGGTGGTTCTGGAAGCGGCGTGAACATTAGCTCGATTCGTTCAAGTGTCGAGCCCCTCGGCAAAAGTGCCGGAACTGCCTCTGGTCCGCTCAGTTTTATGCGTGGTGCCGATGCGAGCGCTGGCGCTATTAAGAGCGGTGGCAAAACCCGTCGGGCAGCCAAGATGGTTATTTTGAATGTCGACCACCCCGATATCGTAGAATTCATCTGGTGTAAATCAATCGAAGAAGACAAGGCACGAGTACTACAGGCAGCCGGTTTCGACATGAGCCTGGATGGCAAAGATATCTTTAGCGTGCAGTACCAGAATGCCAACAACTCGGTGCGCGTCACCGATGAATTCATGCAAGCCGTTGAGGCCGATGCTGACTGGGACTTAAAAGCGGTCAGTACTGGCAAGACGGTGCGAACTGTTCGAGCCCGTGACCTGTATCGCCAGATTAACGAAGCCGCTTGGCGCTGTGCTGACCCTGGCATGCAGTTCGACACAGTCATCAACAAATGGCACACGACGCCAAATGCGGGGCGCATCAACGGCAGCAACCCTTGTAGCGAGTACATGCACCTCGACAACTCGGCGTGTAACCTTGCCAGCATCAACCTACTCAAGTACCTTAACGATGATTTTAGCTTCGACATTGAGAGTTTTAAACACACAATCGAGCTCATCTTTACAGCGCAAGAGATTCTCGTTGGCTACAGCGTGTACCCAACTGAGCGCATCACCAAAAATGCTAAGGCCTACCGCGAGCTCGGTATTGGCTATGCCAATCTTGGCGCTCTGCTGATGGCACAGGGCCTGCCATACGACAGCGATGAGGGCCGTGCTCAGGCAGCCGCCATTACCGCTATCTTGACTGGCCATGCCTATGCGACAAGTGCTCATATGGCGCAAAAAGTCGGCCCATTTGCTGGCTACCACAAAGACCGTGAAAACATGCTGCGCGTGCTGCGAATGCACCGTGAGGCAGTTGGCCAAATCGACGCTAGTCTTGCGGCAGAAGACCTGCTGAATGCCGCTGCAACAGCTTGGGACGACGCAGTCGAGCTCGGTGAGCTGTACGGTGTACGCAATAGCCAAGCAAGCGTACTCGCTCCAACCGGGACGATTGGCCTGATGATGGACTGCGACACCACCGGCATCGAGCCAGACTTAGGCCTTGTGAAGGTCAAAAAGCTTGTTGGTGGCGGTACGATGAGCATCGTCAACCAGACAGTGCCACGCGCGCTCAAGGCACTCGGGTACAGCAAAGACCAAGTTGGCGACATCATTGCGTACATCGACACCGAAAAGACCATTCTTGGTGCGCCACACTTCCGCAAAGAGCACGAGCCAGTCTTCGCTTGTTCGATGGGTGACAATCCTATCCACTACCTCGGTCATGTCAAAATGATGGCCGCAGTCCAGCCGTTTTTGTCTGGCGCTATTAGCAAGACCGTCAATATGCCCGAAACTGCCACTGTTGAAGAAGTTGGTCAACTCCATATGGATGCCTGGAAGATGGGCCTAAAGGCTGTCGCTATCTACCGAGACAACTGTAAGGTCGCGCAGCCCCTCAGCATGGCCAAAAAGGACGGCGCCGAAGAGAAAGAAGCAGCCGCCGTTGCCGCTAGCGCTAGTGTTACCACGACCGATGACGGCAAGATTGTAATCAAAGGGGCTGTTCGCCGCAAGTTGCCGCGCAAGCGCCACAGCACGACCTACCACTTTGAGGTTGCTGACCTTGACGGCTTCTTTACGGTTGGTGAGTACGACGATGGTGCGCCTGGTGAGCTATTCATTAATGTGAGCCGACAGGGCTCGACGCTGGCCGGCCTGATGGACTCGTTTGCAATTAGTGTGAGCCATGGCTTGCAGTACGGTGTGCCGCTCAAGAGCTACGTCAAGACGCTCCGCGGCACAAGCTTCGCGCCATTTGGCATCACTGACGACCCAGAGATTCGCACGGCTAGCTCTATCACTGACTACATTGTTCGTCGTCTAGCATTAGATTACCTCAGTTTCGATGATCGTCTCGAGCTTGGCCTTGCCAGCTTTGACGATATGCCAGATGAACAGACGAGTTTACTCGACGGCGATAGTGATATCGATACGCCAGAAGCAGGTGACATCAAACAGGCTAAGGTTGAGGACACTGAGCCCGTGAGCCAGGCGATGGCTCCCGCGGCACCTGTAGTAACCAATGACTCGGCAAAACAAAAGGCTATCAAAGACACCACGGCGCCGCTGTGTTACAACTGTGGCAACCAAACCCAGCGGTCTGGTAGCTGCTATGTCTGCTCGAGCTGTGGCTCGACTACTGGTTGTAGTTAAAACAAAACCGTAGGATATATCTCTCGGCAAAAGCCCCTGTCACTGCAACAGGGGCTTTTTGTTGGAGGTGATAGGATATCGGGGTTGCAGATATCGTAGATAGTTGTGTACACTAACGGATAGATGAAATTATTAGTATTTTACAGACAGAACTCAGAGGAGACACGTAGGGTTGAAGAGTATCTGCATGACCTGATGCGTATGCACGATTTGCGCGAGCAGGATGTTAAGGTGCTGGATCCGAATACTCGCGAAGGAAGCACCGAGGCGAGTCTGTATGATGTGCTTTCATTCCCAGGCGTTGTCGTGACAGATAACTACGGAAAATTCATCAAAAGTTGGGGCGGTGACTTGCCGCTGATGGATGAGTTGATGAGTTACGCGTACTCGGGCTGATACATTGCACACCAAGGCTAGGTCGTACATTGTTTACGCTGTGGCATTGCGCCAATAGCGAGGTGCGTGTAGTATATGGGGTAGACGTATGCCTTTCTAGTATTGGCAGTGAGTGGTCATCAACCACGAATCGTTTCGGGAAGAACCCTCTTATGCCGAAAGGCAAGTGTAGAAAATAGAACCCGACGGGCAGCCCGTAACAGCGACAAGTAAGTGCTAAAAGAACCACTTCTTTTGGAAGTCAGATGGTACCGTCCGAGCTAATCGGATTCTGACAGCTAAAAGCAGTGGTTTTTATGTATGAAAGGACCAAACTATGAAATATCAAGCAATAATATTTGACCTTGATGGAACAGCAGTTGATTCGCCCGTGCAAAAGCGAGCAACCCAGCGCCTGCTACAGGCGGCAAAAAAGTTATCAAGCCTAGGATTCAAGTTGTGCGCAGCAACAGGCAGACCCGAAAGCTTCGCCGCTCCTGTGCTCGCAAGTATGGAGTTGCATGCCCCTGCGATAGTCGCCGGTGGTACACGCATCATCAACCCTGCTACAGGAAAAGAACTGTGGCGCTGTGGCCTAAACTCCAGCCAGGTCCATAAAGTTGTCGATGCGCTGCGGGGCCTCCCGTACGGCGTCTTATGGAACGAATCTAATGAAGACGACTACTTAAATGGCGGTTGGGATTTCGAACAATTCAGCGATTATAGCGACACATACTTTATAAATGTTTGTTTCGTACCAAATGATGAAGCGAGTAACGTCATGAAACGACTAGACTCAATCGATGGGTTGGCAGTCACACTCGTGGTGTCACAAAAAGCGGATTGCAATGATATCCATATTACCAACCGTGCCGCCACCAAGGAGCATGCTATCTATGAGCTCGAAAAGATTATTGGGGTCAAAAAGGCCAACATGATTGGGGTCGGTGATGGGCACAACGACCTACATCTTTTTAATGCCGTGGGTCATAAGGTTGCGATGGGTAATGCGGTTGACGAGCTTAAGCAGGTGGCAGATGAGGTGATAGGTAGCATTAAAGAAGATGGGCTGGCGCTGTATTTTGAGAAATTAGCTAAGGAGGCACTATGAAATATCAAGCAGGACAACGGCGCAAAGCAGTTGAGTATGAAAAGGATCTTGTGCAGCAATGGAAGGCTAATAAGACTTTCGAAAAATCAGTCGAGCAGCGGCCCAAGGAAGGCGCCTATGTGTTTTACGACGGCCCGCCGTTCATTACAGGCGTGCCGCATCACGGCACGTTGCTCAGTAGCGTCGTAAAAGATGCGGTGCCACGGTATTGGACGATGAAAGGCCGCCGCGTCGAGCGCGTGTGGGGCTGGGATTGTCACGGCTTGCCGGCAGAGGTCTTCACCGAAAAGAAGCTCGGCATACAAGACAAGCGTGATATTGGTACCAAAATTAGTCTCGAAGAGTACATCACGACTTGCCGCGACAACATGGTGCAGACGGGCGATTTGTGGGAAGACACTATCGACCGCATCGGGCGTTGGGTTGACTTTCGTGGCGCCTATAAAACTATGGACAAAGAATTCATGGAATCGGTGTGGTGGGGGTTCAAGCAGCTCTATGAAGCAGGCAAAATCTATGAGGGCGAAAAGGTGCTGCTGTACTGCACACGTGACGCCACACCAATCTCAAAAGCTGAGGTTGCGATGGACAATAGCTACCAGCAAGATACCGACCCGAGTATTTATGTGTACTTCAAATTAGCCAATGTTGACGAATATTTGATGGCATGGACAACAACACCCTGGACCCTGCCGGCTAATCTAGCGGTTGCCGTGAAGGATAATGTCGAGTACTCGCTGGTCGACTACGAAGGTAAAAAAGTCTACATTGCATCGTCGGCAGTCGAGCGAGTTATGACTGATGAAAAGCACAAAAGCTTAACTTACAACGTTGTCAAAAAAATACAAGGGTCAGAGCTCGTTGGTAAGCGCTATGAACCGCTCTTTTTTGACCGCGGCGATGCGGCCCATCGGGTGCTGAACGCCCACTTCGTGACTGCCGATGAGGGCACTGGCATCGTCCATGAAGCCCCTGCATACGGTGAAGACGACTACACCCTATGCAAAGAAAACAACATTCCAATCCTCTCAATCGTCGACGAAAACGGCAATTACACAGAAGGCGAATGGACTGGACAGAACATTTGGGACGTCAATAAAACCATAGCCAAGCAGCTGCTGGCTGAAGGCAAAGCGTTCAAAATTGAATACATTCGTCATGACTACCCGCATTGTCATCGCTGCGGCACAAAGCTCATGTACCGCGCGCATCCGAGCTGGTTTATGGACGTTGATGGGCAGCGCCAGACGATGCTTGAGCAGAACGATAACATCAATTGGTTTCCGGCGCATATCAAAGAGGGTAGGTTCGCCAAGACCGTCGAGAGTGCGCCAGATTGGAACCTCAGCCGCGATCGGTTCTGGGCTACTGCGATGCCAGTGTGGAAAGGCGTAGACGCAGAGGGCAGAGAGCACAGTAAGGTTGTCGGTAGCTATTCAGAGCTCAAAGAGCTGAGTGGTGTCGAGCTCGAAGATTATCACCGCCCCTGGGTAGATGATGTCACGTTTGAGCTTGACGGTGTGCAGTACAAGCGTATCGATAAGGTGCTCGACTGTTGGTTCGAGAGCGGGAGTATGCCCTATGCGCAGTTCCACTACCCATTCGAGAACAAGCAGAAGTTCGAGAGTAGCTTCCCCGGTGACTTCATCGCCGAATACGTTGGGCAGGTGCGAGCGTGGTTCTATTACTTGCACGCCGTCTCGGTTGGGCTGTTTGGTAAAAACTCATTTAGCAACTGTATTGTGACCGGTACGCTTGCGGGTAATGATGGTCGCAAAATGAGTAAAAGCTATGGTAACTACACCGACCCCAATGAGCTGATGGATAAGTTCAGTGCTGATGCACTACGCTTTCTGCTCCTGAGTTCGCCGCTCCTGAACGGTGAAGATTTCAACTTGCTCGACAAAGACGTGCAAGACGTACAGCGCAAACTCGCCATGCTTTGGAACATGTATGACTTTTTTACAATGTATGCCGCGGTCGATGGTTGGGAGTGGCAGGGCAGTTTGGGCGACCCTTCTAAGGAGTTAAAGAACCCGCTTGATGTCTGGGTGGTGTCAAGATTACATCAGATGCAAGAACACATAACACGGCACATGGATGCCTACAACATACCCGAAGCACTGAGCGAGGTATTGCCGTTCCTCGATGACGCTAGTAACTGGTATGTGCGTCGCAGCCGACGCCGTTTCTGGAAGAGTGATGACGATACTGACAAAAATCAAGCCTATACGGTGCTCCACTATGTGCTGGTACAACTCAGCAGCACGCTTGCGCCGTTTACCCCATTCTTGGCCGAGGAGCTGTACCAGAAGCTGACAGGTGGCGAGAGCGTACACCTGCTTGATTGGTCGGTGCCTGGTGCTGTTAACGAAGATGAGCTTGCTCGTATGGCGTTCACTCGTGACGTCATCAACCAAGGGTTGAGCCAACGGGCCGCCGCGGGCATAAAGGTGCGCCAGCCATTACAGGCCATACGATTCGAGCATGCACCTGCCGTCTTTAAGGACGTTGATGCTGAGTATGAGGACATGATAATGCAGGAGCTGAACGTCAAGAGCGTGAGCTATGACACATCCGAGGGGGAGCTGGAAGTAGCACTTGATTTGACCGTTACGCCTGAGCTCAAGCGAGAAGGCCTCATGCGTGAAGTGGTGCGTTATGTGCAAAATGCCCGCAAAAAGGCTGGTCTCAACGTCGATGACCGAATCGCGTTAAGCCTAGTGACTGATGACGATGAGCTACAACAGGCAATCGATGAGCATGCCGAGACAATTATATCCGAGACACTTGCTGTCGCCCTAGGTGCCGTAGAAGCCTCCTACGATGTAACAGAGCAGCTAGAGGGCAAGTCACTTACTATCTCCCTCCGCAAGGCCTAGCAAAACTTTCCGAACCTTGCTGTCGCGCCAGCATGAGGAAGTAGCTCCCTGTAACCATATTCCAAAACCCTAACCACAGCCAGGCTTTTTTGCTCAGAATACTACACTTTTTGTCCAGGTGGGCAAAAAGTGTATGCAAGTCAGATTATTTTGGATGGAGGCGAGCGGCCTCATAGAATTCGACGAAGCCATCAAGGTTGTATTCGGTGATTGCCTCAATGACAATAGCGCGCCTATCGAAGTCGGTTACCCAGACACTCTGTTGGACCTGTTTGAACCCGAGGTTTTTGAGGAGCTGGCGGAAATCGCGACGGGTTGACCCTCGACTAACAGGTATGTCAAATATGACCAGAAGCTTGCCTTTGTGGGTCAGTTTTTCTGAGTTAAATGGGGCTGCTTTGAATCTGCCTTTAGCTGTGAGTCGGAGCAGAGCATCGTCACCAACTTCGATAAGACCGCTTTGCTTGGCACGGCTAAATGCGGTACGGAGTGTTTGCTCACGGTGGCCACTGATTTTAGACAGCTCGTGGAAGAAGAGGCCGGGCTTGTATGATAGCAGCAGGTTCTCTCGACTAAAGGGTAGCAAGAGCCCGCGTAAGATGAACTGGGTTGCTGTGCGTGGCTCACTCATGGTTTTGCATTATACACTTTTTGTCCAGGTGGGCAAAAAGTGTGTGTTTGTTTAGGGGTGTTGGCGGGGGAAAGTGGGGGTTTACAAACAGAGGTGGAGGTGATAGTATGGTTTGGTATCTAATCAATCTCTAATGAGTTAAGGAAGAAGTGAGTATGAAAAAAGCAGTTATTGCTACCGGCGGCAAGCAGTACATCGTATCTGAGGGCGAGACCCTGACTATCGAGAAGCTGAAGGACGCTGATAAGACAGTTAGCTTTGATGCGTTGCTTGTGATTGACGGCGACAAGACGACTGTTGGTGCGCCGACAGTCAAGGGCGCTACCGTTACGGCTAGCGTTGTTGAAGCTGAGCAGAAGGCCGATAAGGTTACGTCGATTCGCTACAAGGCGAAGAAGCGTGTGCATACATTGCACGGTCATCGTCAGGTTCAGACTGTTGTCAAAATTGACAGCATTGCGTAGTTAACACCTACAGCGTATTTAGAAAAGCGCCCGCAAGGGCGCTTTTTGGTGTAATGTTTTACACAACATCGTGTGTTTTCTCTGAAGCAATTTCAGTGACTTCATGCAGTTCCCGAACTGCTCTTCAACACTGAGCAGCGAGGCCACTCAGACCTCAGAGTCGAAGGGCGGTCGGCTTACTTGTTTTACCGACAAAACAGATGGCGAGACTTGCCTCGCCACTCAACCTACTTTTCCTTGTTGAAAAGTAGGCAAAAAACACCGAGGAGAAGCAAACGACCGGCTTACTTGAAACATCTTTTGAGCTGTTTGGTTTCTGCGGAACTCATTCACTACATTCACTCAGACATCCTCGTCACGCAAGCAGCACAAAAGAAGTTTCAAATCAGTCGTTATGCATCCTCGTGACG
>CAYZFT010000032.1:0-14335 GCA_964477925.1 uncultured Candidatus Saccharibacteria bacterium | reverse complement strand
TAGTAGACATAGGTCGTCCTGATTTGATAGACACTTTCACCCAGGATGAGCCCATTATAGACATCACGCCGGAAACAATGGGTTGCCTAAGACCGATTGAGGGTAGTGATTTTGCGAAAGCATTGGGATATGATGATAAATCTCCCGACAGCGATATACTCGGCGATGGTGGTTTAGGGGTCCTGGCAGAAGATACCAGGGATGAAGCAGGGTATGGTGGCTTGCCATGGGTAGAGGTTACTACTTTCAATACACTAGAGCGACCCCAGATTATCAACGAGCATGGGCGATCAGATGTAAAGCCAGTGCCGGCTAAACCTGAAAAACGTGGCTACAGGAATATCGGCAATTTCATACTAAACTCTGTTGTTAGGATAGAAAATCAACCTGATAGAGACGCAACAACCGACATTCGCATACTAGAAAAAAGAATCGGATCTACCCGTATTCTAGCAGTTGGTGACGAAAACTTCGGTCCAGTCTATGATGAAAACAATTCAAGCAATCGTCGGGTCTATCAGGTCGCCGTACTAGGCTTCGCAGGCTTTGCCGCCCTTAAAGAAGCAGGTATAGACTACACAAAAGTACCCGCCTTTCGTATAAATGAATCGCCGCCCGCAGTGATGATGCTTGCGATGTGGGATGACATGATAGACAAAGGCATGGATCCCGAAGAGGCACTTCAAATTATCAGGAGCAAAACCCTCCATACTAACCATACGCTTGTTCAAGCTGCCGGTAATACAGTTACTCGAGATCAGTCTATAAGATTTCTTGAGCCAAATCTTAAAAGTGATTATGCGCAAAACTGGTTAGCGAGTCGGTTTGATGGTGATAAACCAATCCAGCTCAATACCTTGGCACTTGAGTTGGCGGGCGTCTATAATGGTGTTAGCAATTTGCACGCAAAGGAAAGTTCAAAAACTTTTAGCGAGACACTAAGTAAAGCGATTACTTTTGTAGGCGTAACTAATGCTATAGCTCGCAGATGGGTTAACCCCAAAATTTTTGCAATGTACAATACACTGGGTATATTCAAGGAGAAAACTTTCATCGTAACTGAAGATTACAAAGATAAATTAGAAAACTTAGACGTAAAAGAGATGAGGACGTACAAAGCAGAAGGCCGGCAACACATGCTAGGAGTACTGTCTGAAAGAACCGACAACCATGGTAAAAAGATTGAATTTACTTGCGACGACCCCGAAAATGCAAAATTCATAAATTGGAACCGCAGAGCAGCGAATTATAAGCGTGTCAAGATGCTACTGAGTGACAAAGATACATTGGCACAAACACTTGAAGGCAATAACGCTTACTTGATAATCGCAGGTAAACCCCATATAACCGATGAACCGATGAAAAATGAATTATCAGAGTTGTGGGCTGATATAGATAGCCACCCGATACTAAAAGATCGCGTCAAATATGTGGTGGGTTACGACGAGGAAGTAGGCCGGGCCTTGGCATTTGGTTGTGATGTTGCAGTTAACGTTCCGAGAGTACGAGAAGAAGCATGCGGGACATCTTGGGAGAAAGATTTGGGCAACTTTGAAATTCTTGTTTCAACTCCGGACGGTGGCGCTGCAGATGACGAGACCCAGACAGGCTACCATGTTATATCGGGTAATACTTATGAAGAAGAAATAGTTTCGATGTATAGCCAGTTAGACAAAGCTCTTAGAATAGTTGATAACGATGAGCAATGGAGAGAAACTAACATCCAACAACTTAAAGTATTCGCGCCCATAATTGCGCCAGCACGTATGATAAAAGGTTACCTCGATCTTTGGTTCCCACAAGATAAAGCAGCAGATTTAGTTACCCCATAACAATAACTGGACTTAATAACCGTTTCATATCATTTAGTTGATGTTGATTAATCATGGGGTTTACTATCCTTGGCGTGGATGGACGCATGCAAAAATGGATGTCGGCCAAGTTACATTAATCTCATTACGGGAATTATACTATCTACAACTTACTCCAAGTGAGCATCAACTTAAGTAGAACTCCCCAGGGTATCCAATACCAGTCATAGTTGGTCTTTGCTATCGCATCTTCTATTTGCTACAATTAACATCATTGGTGCCGCCTTAGCTCAGTGGTAGAGCAGCTGTTTTGTAAACAGCAGGTCGTCGGTTCGAGACCGACAGGCGGCTCCATTTTTCGTAGCAGAACACCGTAAATGTACCTTTTTAAATATTCTGTGTAAATTCTTACAAAAAGTGCTTGACAGTACCATAAGCGACATGATAACTTGTCTGTAGTAAGCAATCGGCAAAAACGAAAACTTACTAAAAGTAGAAAACTTGAACGCAAAAAACGGGCAAGAAAAACTACAACGAAAAGTGTGAGCATTTGTTAGCAAAACTAATAAATTCACTCACAAAATCTCTTCAAAACTGTAGGACAAAAAATGACCCCTACAGATTACCCAAAAGGGTAAAACTAAAATACCGAGCTGATCACTCGGTATTTTTTTTATTGTGCCCCTTAAATTTTATGATATATGTTTACTTTCAAGCGTATATCTGATAAAATCCTTTTGATATGGCTAAAAAGAATGAAAAGCGCAAACTTGTCGGACTTGTGAGTGAAGAGTCTGGTGAGCGCATATACTACACTAGTAAGAACACTCAAAACACCCCCGAAAAACTCAGCCTTAAGAAGTACAGTAAAAAACTTCGCAAGCATGTGGTTTTCACCGAGACTAAGAAAAATCTTGGCCGCAACGAAGTCAAGCCTCGCAAGAAGTAACCTTTGTCTGCATTTTTTATAAACGCCCTGAAAGGGGCGTTTATTGTTGGTGAGCCAACATTCGTCATGTTTACTCGACTTTCGCGGGTGTTGTACTCGTCTTAGGGCAAGCTAGCAGTGAGTCAAATGCTTGTTTCTGCGGAGGCGGTTGGAGTCCCCGCTTAGGCCGAGTAGAGTGAGGCTTTAGCAATTATTAGCTACGAAGGTCAAGTAGAGTATTGATAAGCTCTGCGTGGCTCCAGACGAGGGGTAGAACAGAAAGTGGTGAGCCATCGGATGGGTTAATCTGCTCGCTCAAGGCACCACTTGGGGTTGCATGGCTGAGCGTCCATTCTACGAGCCGCTCCGCTTCTGACTCGCGGTGAACCTGCAGATAATACTGCGCTATCCATAGTGTCGTCACGAACCATGGATTACCCATATGTGGTGGCTCTGTCACAAAGTAACTATCGTGCTCATAGCGAGGAGAACCACCAGCCGGAGCTGAGCTCAGTAAAATTCTCTCAACTGCATCAAATGTACTGCGAATCTCCTGCGCACCCATAATCTTAGTCGCGAACATCATCGCGCCGTAGCCGTTAGATACGTCGAGAGTATTATCAAACTGCAACGAACCATCATCTTTCAGTAAAAAGCCCTTACGAAGTAATTGCCGCTCGGTGTCATAAAAAAGCGTACAGCTGCTGGCAATATCTTCGGCAGCTTGGCGCCAACGAACCGCGTCATCGGGGTAATCGAACAAGTCTGCAAATTTCGCCGCTTCGATGAGTGCACGGTGAGTAACTGCTGTTGTATAGGTATTAGTCAGAAACTTTTCTTCCCATAGGTCATAGCTTGCGTGCGGTAGGCCAGTTACTTCATCTCGAAATCCAGCCATGAAGTTTGCCATTGGCTGTACCATGGTGGTGTACAAACTTAAAACAAACTCTTTATCTTGACTTTCGGTGTAATACTCGGCAAGCATGTAGACGACTATGGCAGTCTCGTCTTCTTGAATTGCTAACTCTGACTGTTTACCGTGTACAAGTGGGTGCCATGTGCTGCCAATGGCTTTATCGGGCTGATATTTGTGCATCATGTAGCCGTCGGGGTGCATAATATCGCGGCAAAACTCAAAAAATTGCTGAGGTTCTTTGGTATAGCCAAGTCGTATGAGCGGCCACATCGCATAGGCGCCGTCTCTGGGCCACACATAGCTGTAATAGTCGCGACCAAAATTGTAGATGCTCGAATCACAGCTTGCGATAATGCCGCCGCGTCGGTCAGTATGTGCCTTAATAATCATCAACGACTTTTGCAGTGCGGTACGTTCAGCCAAAGACATCTTGCTCGTCGCTTCATCGGCTTTTGACAACCAATCTCGCCAGTGCAGTCGAAGTCGTGCAAGGCGCGCACTTAAACCACTTTCGACAAGTGTCAGGTGCAGTTTCTCGGCGGAATACTGCGAATCTGCGGCGATGACCCAGTAGTCTACCAACATTTCAGAATGAGACGCAACCTCAATGTTGTTTGAAATCACCGAATCAACACCACCATGCTCGACAGGGTTGTTGCTAAGCTCACCGTCCTCGGCATCACGCCAGGTGCCTTCCTTGCCTTCGATGCCGTAGTTGCCCACAGAATATTGAAAGAATGGTGTTCCGTCAGCGGTCTGGCTGTATATGAGTAAGCTACAACGACCTTTATAATCGAGCAGGTAATGATGGTTTGGCTCGAATAGGGCCGTATCGGCTCGTCCGCCGCGTGAAATCTGGAAAACTTGGTGCATAAAAAGCCGTATGTTGCGCGAATGGTCGGCGGTGTTTTTGACAGCTATTTGACGGCAGAATGCGTTAATTTCAAGGTCTACGAAGTCACTTGCCGCAAGTTCGACCTGCAAGTCGGCGTTCACGAACTTGATATTGCTTACGAGTGCGTCACTTTCAAAATCGGTTGTAATCTTCCATGAGCCGTCGTCAACCCATGAGAAACGGCCATCAACCCAAATACCTATCTTATGATGGGCACTTCTGGCTGTAGTAAGGTTATCGAGCCCCACGTAGGGGTAGTAAAAGTCATGGACAAGGCCAAGCTCATTGAGGCCAACGGTCAAACTACCATTGCCAAGCATAACGGGTCGTCCCATTTATGCAACCTCCTTATTAGACCGAGAAAATAACATAGCAGGCCATAGCGGTTGCGCCCACCTAAGTTGCATCAGACTTCGACGCCTTTCTCTGCTAGTCGGAATTTGAGGTCATGATAACTATTCATGAACGCTATGTAAGCTTCGTAGGGGCTCTCGTAGGGGCTAAAATATGCATGTACGTCGCCGTCACTGAACCACTTGGTGCACATATAATAAAAATGGTCGCTCGTTTGTAGTTTGCGCCAGTCTTCGATAAGCGCAAAATCGCAAGTGTCCATAATCGTATTGCCGAGCCCGTACAGGGAATTAATGGCGCCTTGCTGCATTGCATTACCAAGCCACGCTGTCAGGTCTCGCTCGGTGTCAGCCCAGGTAATGGTCTGCGGGCTGTCGATTGTGTCAACTGCTTCGTAGGTTCGAGCCGCTTCGGTCACCGTCATAAATGTGTGGTTTTCGCTTGCACCAAGCCATGCCTTTGGCAGGTGTTCGAGAAAGTCAAAAATGCCGCTATCTGCCCATTGGTGCTCACCAAATGTCTCGTAATCCATAAAAAGATTGAGCAGCGGCTGATCCCACGCCGAATTGGTCCATTCGACAAACTTTGTAGTAGTTAACGGGTACTCAGACCAGTGACGGTTGCTAAAGCGGAAGGCAATGTCATCGCTCAACTTATAGTTTTTGGTTAGAGCCTTGATGTTTTCTGTATAAGCGGGTTTGTACATAAAGTTCGGGCTGCGCCAACCCATAACACCGTCCCAGCCTTCACACAATATAGCTTCGTAGCCGGCCTTATCGGCCCAGTAGGCAAGGTCATTATTGTAACTGAGCTCGGTATTGCGGAAGGCAGTCGGCGTAACGCCAAAGAGATATTGGACTTTTTCACGGTGCATTTGGACTTGACGCTCAAACTCATCGCGATTGTAGAAAAAGGCAAGTGAGTGATGATACGTCTCGGCCACAATCTCGACTCGGCCAGTAGCGATAACTTCGCGGAAGCTATCGAGGACTTCTGGCGCGTACTGCTCGAACTGTTCAAGGATTGTACCCGTTATGGACATAGAGAGCTTAAACTCGGGGTTGTCATTGAGCATACGCAAGAGCCGTTCATTAGTTGGGATATATGATTTTTGAGCTACCTTACGAACAATATCAGCGTTATTTTCACGGGCGCCTTCTGGTGCGCCAAAGTAATCATGGCGCGCACCGATGTCAAAAGCAGTATAATGTCGTACGCGGTAGGGTTGGTGGACGTGCAGGTACAAAACAATTGCTCTTTTAGACATACGCTAACTCCCTTTGCGATGTCAGGTCGCGGTAATGCTGTAATATTTGTCTCGACGGCTTTGCCCAAGTCATTTGCTTGAGCTCTTTGCGACCGTTGTGTACTAGCGTGTTTTCTAAAATTGGGTCATTGAGGACCGCCAAGATTTTGTTTGCCATTTCATCGGTATCCCAAAAATCAACCTTGAGAATATGCTGCGTGACCTCGCTCGCGCCAGACTGCTTACTAATAAGTGCCGGTGTGTTGTGGTGAAGCGCTTCGAATGGCGTCAGACCAAATGGCTCAGAGACGCTTGGCATAACAAAAAGGTTAGCAGAGCGAAACACATCTCTCCAAGCACGGCCAGTTCCGTTGATGTAACCAGTAAAGACAACATTGCCGGCGATACCAAGCTCAGCCGACTTCTCGATGAGCTCATGATACTGCTCTCCACCACCCATGACGACAAGCAGACTTTTCGGCCGCTGAGCGACGACTTTTTGAAATGCCTCAAGCAAGCCAACAAGCCCTTTTTGAATTGTCAGGCGACCAGCACTAAGGACGACACGGTACCCAACTTGTTGCATCTGCGAGACATAGCGAAAGGTATGCGCCGATGTGTCTTCGTAGAGTTCGTGCGGTTCGAGCTCCATAGCATTATGTACGACGACGATTTTAGCCGGGTCGATGCCATATTCGCGTATAATCGTGTCTTTAACAGTCTGGCTAATTGCAAATATCTTGTCTGCCAAATGCAGCCCGATGTACTCAATCTCGCGGACGAGTGGGTTACCTTGGCCACCGCCCGAGCGGTCATACTCTGTTGCATGAACGTGGACAAACAGCGGCTTACCGCTAACTTGCTTTGCAGCTAACGCGGCCCGGAAGGTTAACCAGTCATGCGCATGAATAACGTCGTAATCGCCGTATTTGACGAGTTGAACCGCATAGGCAGCATAGGCAGCCTGGTGCTCAGACATTTGCACGCCGCGGCGCGAGCCGTCACTCATGACATATTCAAAGTATTGGCTATCATAGGTACTGCCACCAAGCTTATGGGCACTCCCGCCAGGTTGACCGATAACTTCACTGACACCTTCAGGCAACGCCGGGTTGATTTTCATGAAATCGATATTAGGGAACTCGGCAGTAAAGGGCAGTACGAACTCAATGTCTGCTCCATCGCGCGCAAGCTGCTTGCACATTTGGTAACACACAATACCCATCCCACCTGTATGGTGTGGAGGCAATTCCCACCCGAGCATTAGTACTTTCATCTGTTAGCTACACTCTAACCCTGCTTATGTTTCTTTTCTAAGCATCATTATAGTCCTGCTAACAGGTAAGCACAAGCGTTAAATTGTAAAATATTTTACAATTTTTCGGGACTTTCGCCACTTGCATAAATGTGCAAGTCGTTGGCGTTATTTGTCCAACTACTTAAGACATTTTGTACGATTCGCCACGAAGCCATTACCTCAGCGCCAGAGGCAAAAAGTGACTGATCACCACGTACCGCGTCTAATATGACACGCTCATAAGCTTCTGCAGTCCCACCAGCAAAAGAACGGGCATAGTCAAATTCCATCGCAACCGTTTCGGTAACATTGGTCATGCCCGGGCGTTTTGCTTGCAGTGACAGGGTAATCCCTTCGTGCGGTTGCAGGCGAAATGTCAATGTATTATCGCCGACTGCATCAGCGTTTTCACGAAAATGGACGGCGATTTCGGTGCATTTACGGTCAAGCGCTTTGCCTGTCTCGAGCACTACTGGCACACCACGCCACTGCTCATTGTCTACGGCAAGTCTTAGACGGGCAAACGTTTCAACATTTGAATCTGGGTTGTTCACTTCGTTACGGTAGCCTTTGTACTGGCCACGAACAGCTTTTTCGGAAACCTCATCAAGCCCTATCGGTGATATGCTGTCGAGCAGTCGCTGCTTGGCGCGATGAATGTCTGCACTCTCGAGCTTTGCGGGCTGTTCCATCATAATAAGAGCCAGCAGTTGAAGTAGGTGGCTCTGCAGAATGTCGCGGAGAGCACCAGTCTTTTCATAAAAATCAGCCCGTCCTTCGATGCCAATAGTCTCGAATGCGCCAATGCTAATACGGTCGATGTGTCTGGCATTCCAGATGGTTTGAAACAACGGGTTGCTAAACCTGAATGTCAATATATTTTGAGCAGTTTCCTTTGCCAAATAGTGGTCGATACGGTACAACTGAGATTCGTCATAGTGTTCATCTGCAGCCAAAATTAAAGACTGCGCACTTGCGGTGTCATAGCCAAACGGCTTCTCGATGAGCAGTCTTGGTGCAACTGACTCGCTGCCAAATGTTCGATTGTGCCCTGTTTCGCCCAAACTGCGCACGACCCCGCCGAAGGCTTGTGCCGGGATTGACAGGTAGTACAGGCGCGTTGTACTGCCGCCAAGTTCAGTACTGGCAGTTTCAAGTTGCTCGCGGAGAGTCTCGTAAGCATCGTTGCCTCGTAAATCTAACTGCGTCACAACAGTATTTGCCTTCAAACGGCTCAGCGCAACCTCGTCTACGTCACTTGGGAGGTACCGTTGTATATCTTGAAACAGCTGTTCAGGCTGATAATCTTTGCGGCTAATACCGACGACTCGAAAGGTTTTGGGCAAATCACCACGTTGCAGTAAGTGGTAGAGGGCGGGCATAAGTTTACGCCGCGCAAGATTGCCACTAATACCAAATATTACGAGCAGTAACGGTCGCTCTTGATACTCGTTCACGCCTTGCCTTCACTGTTAAGGTTGTGCCCACCGAACTTGTTGCGCTGAGCGGCCACGATTTTAGTCGCAAAGTTGGTTTCGCCTTGTTGCGATGCCTTGCGGACATCAAACGATGCTTGTATAGCAGGCAGTGTGAAACCGAGCTGCTCGGCTGTCTCAAGCGCCCAACGTGCTTCGCCACTTTCGGCGACATAGCCACTGATGCCCTCAAGCGTGGGGTTCTCGGCTACGGCCTGGCGCGTGAGCTCATTGAGCCAGCTTTCAACAACACTATGGTGCTGCCATACGTTGCCAGCTGCTGCCAAATCAAGAGCAGGGTAGGGACCCTCGTGTAGCATACGGTAACCCTCACCAAGCGATTGCATCATTCCGTACTCTATGGCATTGTGTACCATTTTGACGTAGTTGCCAGCTCCGCTTGCGCCGAAGTAGTGCCATGCACCACCAGGAAGAGCAAGTGTATCGAGCACACTACTCAGTGCATCTACCGCCGTCTTATCATCGCCGCCAACCATCATCGGGAAGCCACGGTCATAGCCCCAAACGCCGCCACTGACACCGACGTCAACAAGCTTCATCTTGGCAGCCTTGACCACTTGGTTCATTTTTTGTGTATCACGCCAGTCAGAATTCGCGCCATTTATTATAATCGACCCGGGCTGCAACAATGCCGTCCACTCGGCCACTTCATCGTCGGTAATCTCTGCGGGTAACATGACCCAAACAACAGCCGATACATCACCAAAAGCAGCAACAACATCGTCTTTGGTGTAGGCCGCACTTGCGCCGTAGCCAACTGCTTCGTCTATAGGCTCAGTACTGCGATTGTGTGCGATTACTTCGTGGCCACCTTCTGCAAGTTTGCGTACTATTTGCATCCCCATGCGGCCGAGGCCATGTATAGCTATCTTCATCGAAATAACCCTTCTTTGCAAAACGCAAATTAACGCGGCGTCTAAAGATTACAAACAAGCTTTAGGCACCTAACCTTTTTCACCAATACAATCATTGTACACCGTCACATCCGGGATGTCATAGTGCAAAACGGCCGGCATAGCATCGAGCGGCAGAGTGTGAGCTTGCAGGTTTTTGAGCGCTTCGGCTTTGGCATCTCCATACGCTAATACATATGAAATAGTACAGCGAACCAGCCAGCTTGGTGTGATGGTCATGCGAGTAAACCCTGGTGCCGCGTAGCCAACAACTGTCGCCTCGGCATCCGTCACTGCTGGTGAATAAGGTAGTACTCCGGCTGTGTGACCGTCGGCGCCCATGCCGAATGTGCCAACTACGAACTGCGCCTCCGCAAATGATTCTTCGACGAGCTCACCATAATAATCAACGGTTTCAGCGAGCGGCAGATTTTTCGCCAGTACGTCACACCAGTGAGCCGTGCCCGGGTTAAAACCCGCTTCTTTCATCTGTTGGTAATTACTATCTGTGTGCCCAGACTGGCCATATCGTTCGTCCATCGGCAGTATTGTCAAACGAGAGAGCATTTCGGGTGTGTCGGGGCAGAGATGTTGCATCACCGCAACCTGCGTGCGAATATTTGAGCCACCGCAGACAAGCCATAACACTGTTTTACCACCGTGAAGTGCTGTGTTGATTGTTTCGGCGATAATAGGGACCGTTTGTTCTGATGCTAGACGTGAAAATTTCATGAGCTTAGTATACCCTCTTTAGTGGAATTGGCGGAATGCTTGCGGTTTCCCATAGGTGCGACGTAGTTACATCTCCGTAACGGCGCTAGGCACGTATGGTATTTTCTCAGTTTACATTCAGTCTGTGCGGCTAATCTATAACTATGCAAGAAAACAACAAACGTCAATTACTCATAGCCGTAATCATCGCAAGTCTTATCCCCGCGATATTGTTGGTGCGGTTCCCCAGCTTGGTCAGCACAAAAACTGTTGCTATGTACGTATCGGCAATTGCAGGTTACGCCGGTATGGTCGTACTGCTCTGGTCGTATATCTTAGGTGCCAAATCTGTAATGGGTTTAGTTTTCCGCGATCTTGCCCCAGTGCTGAGCATACACAAGTGGCTTGGCAAGTATGGCACACTGGCTATATTTTTACACCCACTACTAATTATGTATGGTTACGGCGCATCACTGCTATACACCGTTTTACCCGACACCTCAACGCGTTTTGAAAGCCATGTCACACTTGGGCGTATATCTTTTATTATAGTTGCCGTTATTTGGCTTTCTTCTGCCGTGCTTCGCAGTCGTATCAAGTTTCGTCCCTGGCGTTACATACACCTCCTCGGCTACATTGCATTACCATTCGCCTTTTTGCATGTCCCGAGTGTTGGCTCACACTTTATGACGAGTATGGCAGTTAAAGGCTACTTCTTTGCACTGCTCGTTGCGTTCATTATATTTACGGTCGTACGTTTACGAGGGCTACTCAACCTTGATAAATCAGTCTACCGTATTATGGCGCAACGGCGACTTGTGGCAGATGACCCATCAATTTGGCTCGTGCAGCTGCGACCAGTTGGTGACAGAGTGTTACCAGCCAAGGGCCAATATGTGTACCTCAAAGATGGGCACATCAGCGAGGAGCACCCTTTCTCGGTGCTTGACTATGACGAAACAACCGGTGATATCACAATCGCCTATCGTACTTTTGGCCGGTTCACCAAAGAACTCAGCAAGCGACCCGTGGGTGCAACGCTACTCGTCGGTGGGCCGTACGGTGAGTTTACGCGTGAAATTAGCTCTGACGAGCAGACACCTGTTGTTTTTGTCGCTGGCGGCATTGGTGTTACACCAATGGTGCAGTACCTTATCGAGCAAGATAGCGACCGTGAGCAGTGGCTCTTTTATGCTAACCGCACCAAAGAAAGCGCTATGATTGTACCCGAGCTGCGCCGCGTCCTCGGCGACCGGCTTGTCACAGCCTATAGTCGCCAACATGATGGCCTTGACTCTAACGAAGAGCGAGGACACTTGAGTGCTAATGTATTCCGCAAACACCTCACTGAACCGTCCAAATACCACTACTATCTCTGCGGCTCCGACCAAATGATGCAGAGTACTGCGACAGAACTTATGAGTCTCGGCGTCCCGGCCAACGCAATCCGCCGCGAAGCCTTCGCCTGGTAGATTTGGAAAAAAATGCATACAGCCGAGACATGAATCATAACATCAGAGGCGGCGTCTCAATCCGCAATTCGACAAATTGGTCAAAATGGCAGACAGGCTAACCCAAGGTTTGACTCTGTGTAACTTGATTTTGGGTAACAATGATAACCTCAACGTCAAAACGCCTCTCGAGTTGTGCCTTAAGGTCGGGACGCAAAACTAGAACTGTGGCGAGCGTATCGGCAATCAACGCGGTTTTGCCACGCACGTAGGTGCTGACGACCGTCGAATCTGTTGAGCTGTCTTTGAACGGGTCAACAATATGGTTTTCGGTTGTACCATTATGCAACCAACGTCGTTTGACTGTCGAGCTTACCGCAAGTGCACCTTGTGTGATTTTAGTTGTTCCGATAACTTTTGATGGGTCGTATGGGTGCTCAAGGCCGAGCTCAATCGGCATGGGCGAGTTAAGTACTATGTCACCGCCTCCATTAATAATATAGTGCGGGTAGCCCCGTTGTTCGAGCAGTACGGCAAGTTTATCGAGCAACCAACCCTTGCCAAAACCACCAAAATCGATGGCACTCTTGTCTGGTATGACTATTTCTTTCTCGTCAAATTTTGCCTCATCCCAAAAGCCCGGGTAAGCAGCTCGTGCAGTCCGGGTGTTGCCATAACCAAGGCGCTGCAGTGTCCCGCCAACCGATATGTCAAATGCCCCATTTGTTGCAGTATGCATTTTGTGCGCGAAAACAAACAGCTCAAGAAGCTCCTTTGGTGGCTGTACGAGCTTTTTATGTATATTGAGTTGACCAATGAGCGATTCTTCTTTGAAACGCGAGTACGTATCATCAAACAGCTTAACCGTGCTGCGCACAAAATCCGCCAAATCAGCAGGGAAATCATTGTACCCTAAAAGCTCAACTGACCAGATTGTACCAAGCCCCTCAAACTCTATAATGTTGCTACGCTTTGGCTTCATTGCGGACAGTTGTTAACGCATCGTCAAATGCCTGTGTCGTTAGCGTAGCGCCGCCTATACGGTTCAGCGATAGCCCATCGATACTTTTGCCGACAACCGCACTTTGCAAGGCGCTCTCGAAGCTATCGATGTACATGCCTGACTCGCGGTCACTATAATCGTGGTTCACACTGACGGCAGTAACTTTGCCGCCACTTACCGTCACTTTGGCACTCATACTGTTACTTCCTCTCGGTACATAGTACGTTGCTGTAGCGGTGTAGGTACCATCCTTATACCCTGTGGCCGCAGCCGTACTTGAGGTATCAGCTGCTGAAGCCGTAGCCGCAACGTCTGCGGTCGTCGTGTTTTGACTAGTCGTCGTGGCGGAGGCGCCGGAGCTGGTAGCAGCTGTTGACTTTGATTGTGTCGTAGCATCGCTCTTGCCAAACAGCCATGCACCGGTAATGCCCGCCGTCACCAGCACCGCAGTGCTACCAACGACTATAAATATTTTGTCCTGTTGTTTCATACCCCAATACTACCCACCCATGCTGAAGATTTACTGAATGTAAGCACAATTTTTTAATGCACTCGGCGTTGTTATCTAGCTCTGCGCAATTGCAACGCACTAGTCTATAGCCAAAAACGTAGCTAGCATAGAGAAATTCAACGAAGATGCGTTAGTTGTTTTTCAGCACCGGCTAGTACTCACAGCTGACATTATTGTGAACTAAAGAATTCTCCAACAGCCTGCATTTTTCTGCTGCTCTTTGAGTTTCATCAAGCACAGTTTCACGACTTGGAATCTCGACAAAAGCCACCAAGCAAAGAACTGTAATAACAAATGCCACTGCCGCGCCACGAATAACACCCCTGGCGACCCGTGGGTATTTTTGGCCAGTAAAAAGAATTATACCAACTAGTACGAGAGCCACAACTATGCTCAATAAGAAAAAGACGCTATAGCTGTTGTCAATATTCCCGTTGCCAACGATGACAAATAAATATTTGTGCCACAGTCCAACGGCGGTGACGCCAAAAACCCCAACCAGCAGACTCATGCCAGCAATTAGCAGGCTTATGACTTTCGGTAACAAGACCGTAGCCAATAGCATGATAAATATGCTAGAAATTTTATGATTTTCGAGACGTTTTGACAACCTACCCGCTAAATAACCGTTCGTCAGAACTATAAAAGCAACAAGCATAATACAGGACATTATTGCGATAAACACTTCGTCGGTAACATTGAATATGGGGGTTTCGCACGCACCGGGCATGCCGCCTGCGCAGGGTGACGCGCCTGCTAAGAGGCGCAAGGGCATTAGTAGCTGTTGGTTCATACAGCTATAGTAGCATGCCGCATTCGTAAA
>CAYZFT010000031.1:0-14483 GCA_964477925.1 uncultured Candidatus Saccharibacteria bacterium | reverse complement strand
CAGATTCAAGGTCTTCAAAAGTTTGGAATAAGTCACTGAGCCCCAGCCAAAATAAGAAGTCCTCTGCGTTAAGCAGTTAGGGCTTTTTATTTTGGCCTCTGGATAGATACGAACTTCTGAATGCCCATTCAGGGTGAGAGTTGTCAGTGGCTTTGCTGTACAGCGAATCGCAAGGCAGCCGACTCTTTATAAACTATGTTTTCAAAGATGTAGCTGCGGGCTTGCAGAACGCAGGTCGAATCCCTTACCCCAGGCATAAAGAAGCTGAAAAACCTTGTCATAATATGCTAAAATTGGCTTAGAAAAAGTATAACAAATATCTAAGAGGTGGGATAATAATGAGTTTACTAAATCAGAGGATAGAAATCTGATATCATGACGGTAGAGCGTGATTTGACACCACTATACGTCGAACAGTCAGGGGTTGACATCACTACAACACGAAATGCATTCTTTAACGGGAAAAGAGCAACAATCTTACAGAAGACCCCTGGAGCCGAAGTCGTGAAGATGCGTCTCGATGTGATGTCACTTGGTAGGAGCGACAAAATACGCATCGTATTTGTCGCCATCAAAACAGATAACGAAATACTCTTCGTCGAGCTCTATGCCAAAAACGAAAAGCCCCGCGAAGACGCATAACGGATAAAGAAATACCTCTAGCGGGGTGGTATACTGAGTACCAATGATATTTGCCCAAAACAACATCCGTGATTTTCTTTACACGCCCGGAAAATACTTTTTGATACCCGAGTTCCAGCGTCCTTACACATGGCAGGCCGACAACGTGCGAACATTTCTTGAAGACGTCGAGCTCCTGGCAGAAACAAGAAAGAAAAAGCATTATTTTGGCACGATTGTGTTTGTAAACGACCCAAAAGATCTCAACGCAGACGCGATTATCGACGGCCAACAGCGTGTTACGACATCACTTCTTATGATAACTGCTATCTACCATCTCACACTCAAGAACCCCCAGAAGAGTAGTATCGCCGCCGGTGAGCTACAAGAAAAGTATCTCTTTAATAGTTCCCAATATATCAATCAGAAACAGCGTATACGGTTGAGGTCAGTTACAACAGATGACATTATCTTTAAGAAAATTTATGAACAGCAAGGGCTGGACGCAATAGAAACACAAAGTAGGCTGTTTCAGGCATATCGACAATTTTATGAGTATTTTGAGACAAAGGACAATCTCGAGCGGTACATAACAGCACTGCAGCAATTTGACGTCGTGACTATTGAGCTCAATGGCAATGACGACGATCCGCAGCGTGTCTTTGAAAGCATCAATTCAACAGGAAAGCCGCTGAGTGATGGTGACAAAATCCGCAACTTTGCACTCATGCTCAACAGTGCGGCCGAGCGACAGCTAGTCTACGAAAAATATTGGCAGCACATCGAGAAGCCGCTTTCAGAAGTCAACAAAGACAACATTACAGATTTTTTCAGAAACTACATCATCTGCCAGCGAAACAGTATCATCCAGCTGGGCAATGTGTACCCCGAATTCAAGAAATTATTTGCTACGCGGGTATCGAAAGAACAGAGTGAGATTGAGCTCGTCGGGTTTTACGGCGACATTTTGAAAAACCTCGACTATTATTTGCTCGTCAAATTTGGCATCGATTCACACAACAAATTCGGCTCAATTTTGCCAATCGTCGAGCGGCTACGCTACCTGCAAATAGAATTATACATGCCATTTGCGATGCACGTGCTGCGGCATTATGACAGTGGGAAGATTGATTATACGACCGTAGAGCGAGCATTTAACTTAGTAGAAACATATTATGCACGAAGAATAATCTGCAATATCCCAACGACCGGCTCAGAGGTCATGTTTGCGACTATGCACAGAGACATTATAGATCATCAAAAGACATCACCCGATGCCGATTACATCTCTGTCTTATCATTTATGCTGCTGAGCCGCGATGGACGTACGCGGTTGCCGAGAGATACCGAGCTGCAGTATGCCGTCGAAAACAACCCAACGTATTATCAACGCAAAACACACGTGAATTATATCCTCACAAGCATAGATAATGGGTTCAAAGAGTTTACCCTAAAACAAATTATTGATAAATCGCTGAGGTTGACAATAGAGCACATTATGCCGCAAACCTTGTCCAAAAAATGGATTGAGGAGCTTGGCGATAATTACGAGTCTATCCATAATCGATACTTGCATACGCTTGCAAACCTAACCCTTACCGGCTACAACTCTGAGTATTCGAACCGCACCTTTCAAGAAAAGAAAGTGCTCGAAGTTAAGGGTGAAAAAGTTGGCCTAGATTATAGCCAGCTAAAAATTAACGAACCGCTACGTACTATTGCCGTGTGGGATGAACAAGCATTGAAGCATAGGCAAGTATGGTGGAGCAAGAAACTCGCAAAAGTATGGCCGCTGCCACAGACCGATTACCGACCAGTTGAGATCGATACAAAGATTTCGTTGCTTGACGACCATAACTTGAAGGGTGCGGTAGTTCGAACCCTTTTTATATTTGACGACACCGTTTCTGTGACGACATGGGCGCAGGCGCTCGATACAATCGTAGAACATCTCTACGACAGGGACCCTGACTTATTCAACAAAATGAGTTCAGATGACTTCTTGCGTAGACAGCTCACGAGCGATGATACATTTTTTAGTAATGCGGTTCAAGTTTATGAAACAGGATACTACATCAATACTCTCAGCGATACGAATACCAAACTTCGAATTGTACATGCTCTGGCTAAACTATTTGAGCTCAACCGAGAAGATGTGATGGTGGAGCTTGCCGCGCCATTGAACAATAGCTAGCACTATTTCATCATCAGATTATATACCGTATTTGAAGCACCCCGCGTGCTTGTGGGTTAAGAAGCACGACATAGAAAGCTACAGGCGGTTGGCGACAGCACACAAACACAGTATTGTGCCGAAATGATGGTAGTATTACCAAAACTTGTTGTTTTTAGAAAGTTTTGGTAGTAGCATGTCATCCACAGAGATAACATGAGAATTGCGAGCGCATAATTTGTACTAATCAAATATTTTGCTCGGTGCTGTACCAAAGCCGTTTGCAGGGCTACAATGAGGTGTATGAATATAACCAATAAAGATTATTTTACATTTGCTGTCGATAACTCTTTATTGCTCGTCGGGCAGAGTGGGTCAGGCAAGACAGAGCTAGTAAAAACACTGCTCCGACGGTACGAAGCAGCACTCAGCCCAAAACAGTTACGCTATGCCTTATTTGATATGAAAGCAGTCGAGTTTGCGCAAGCGGGGAGTGATTACAAACCTGAGTTTTTGTATTGTGATGTTATTACCGACCCAACCATTGGGCTAGGGAAGCTCGATGAACTCGCTACGCTATCACAAGAGCGAGCAACTAGTGGCAGTGCGCACCCTATGCTGTTTATTTATATCGAAGAGTGCGATATGGCGGCAATAGACCAGGCAAGGTTTGACGGGGCAGTCATAACTATCAATAACAACGCCAAAAAAGCTACCATGAAACTTATCTATAGCACCTCTCGGCCATCGTCAGACGTAATATCTCAAGCGTTAGTCGCCAGTTTTGACCTGATTATGACGGGGAGCCTTGCGAGTGAAGCCGACGCGAAACACCTTGGGGTACCGCACCGGAGCATTGTTGAAAAATATAGCTTTTTAGTAACGCAACACGACGACATATATGATGCTGCCGGTAAGCACTATGAGATGGTAGATTTGTCGACTATCGAAGGTGGGCTTGGGGGTGAAAATGAGCCGCCGCGTGACGACCGCCTGCTAGCACTACTGCAAAAAGCTTACAAAGGCGAGTTAGATTGCCATAAGGCTATCGTGCCTATGGGTTTGATTGTGCCATTTTCTGACTATCAACCAACCATCGATGAAGGTTTTTCAAGTCGTTTTAACGAGGCCTACCGCGCGCAGACTCCGCCCGATGTATTGGTCTATCAAAAGGGCGACAAATTTATAATGAGCGATGACTATACCACCTTTTATATGTACAAGAATATCAATGCGCCTATTGTACTTTGCACAGTACTTGGCGAATCCACAATCACTGACGGCGTGGAGTATGGCCCACCATTCAAGCTACAATTACCAACGCTCGAAATGAACGGCTAGTACCACACAGCACCTATTCATACGGGTCTGAATTACGTTATAACCAAGCCGCTTATTGGACGGTGATTTCCCCGCGAATGTTTGCGTCTAAGTGGTCATGAAACCCAAACGTTCCCGTTTTGGTCACGGTGAATGTTTTGCTCTGACCCGGAGCAACCACCCCGACATTGAGGTCGGTATCGTCAGTGTGGGCGGGGTGCGGGTCTGAATCGAGCTGCACATCGGTTGATGCCGTGTTTGTGATGGTTAGTGTAGTGCCAGACGCAACCGTCAGCGATGCGGGGCTAAACTGGCTACCATCAAACGTAATCGTATTTGAAGCCGTTTGGTTTGAAGCCGAATTTGACGACTGAGACGATTGCGTCGTATTGGTTGTCTCTGTATTACTCGATGACTTAAAAAGTAAATACCCGCCGACACCCAAGACAAGTACAATTACCACGCTAATTAAAAATGCTTTCATGTTTCAACCTCCCCGTTTACGTGCTAATAAATACCACCGCCGCGTATAAACAGCAGGTAGATGATGCCATAGGCTACCGCACCAACCACGAGGTACACCAGAAACCAATATGTTCGTGAATGTTTGCCATAGCTTTTGGTTTTATCGTCAGTTGTATTGTTGTACATAGCCTTCTCCTTATACGATACGCGCACGACCATTTTGGATAGCATCTGTGTACTATATCGCTATATATAGTATAGTCCTAGTGTGCAATAGTTGCATCTTGCCGCTTTCGTTTTACCCCCGCTAAAATATAATCAAGCGCAGGCTCCGTGAAAAGCCTTTTAAAAAGATGCTGGCTCGACAGAGTTTACTCGATTGGACCGCGGTGTTTTTCGCCGTAGCTGATATCGCCCGCATCACCTAAGCCCGGGACAATATAGAATTTATCGTCGAGTTTAGCATCTATGTCTGTGGTGTATAACGTAATATCCGGAATCTGCGCCTTGATGTATTCAAGCGCTGGCTGGCTGATTATGACGCTGCAGACAAAAACTTGCGAGGGTTTGCCATATTCCATAAGTGTGCGGTAAGCATCGACAAGCGTCGTGCCGGTGGCTATCATCGTGTCGGCAATAATGAGCGGGCGCCCATCGAGCTTAGGACACGCAGTGTAGCCTATGACGCTCTTCATAACGCCGTCTTCGCCCTTTTGCCGGTAAGCGGCCATAAACGCGCTATCAGCCTTGTCAAATACTTGCAATAACCCATCCCGGAAGGGTAGCCCTGCCCGTATGACGGTCGCAATGACCGGTTGCGCTGTAAGCGTACGGGTCTCGGCGAGGCTCAGCGGCGTCTGTGTCTGTGTCTTTGAGTACTCAAGCTCCTTGCTTATTTCATAAGCAGAAATAGCGCCAAGGCGTTCAAGATTCTGCACAAAACGCATACGGTCTTTTTGTATTGTTCTGTCTCTTATTTCATGCAAGTACTGACCAACGATTGATTGACGTGTAGATAAATTTATAATTTTCATGTCACCATCATACCCCCATTATTCGGTCAAACACAATTCGGCAGCAATACTCTACCAGCCACCACCACCACCGCCACCGCCACCGCCACCCGAGAAACCACCGCCACCAGAGCCACCCGAAGACGAGAAGCTACTTGACGAGCTATAGGTAGTTAGCGAGGAATTCATGGTGCCGACAACACTATTTAGTACTGCAGCGTTAAAAAGCACGTTCGTGCCACTACCGTCGTACCACTGCGGCTGCACGCCATTTGTGGCATACATATCGCCCAGCACTTTACTCCAATTTTTTTCTAGGCCAAACAGCACGGCGTAGGGCAACAGACGTTCGTAGAGCGTAATCTTTTGGTTGCCATTACTCAAATCGCCAACCTTGTCAGCACCCTCGGGGCTTTGCAGCATGCGCAGTTGCTCGGCCTCGGCCGCACCAATGTACAGCTTCAGCCCTTCGGTGTAGCGGTACAGCTCAACACCTTTTTGGGTCATCGATTTGAGCGAAGTTGCGATAATGATACTCGCGAGCGAAACAATCACAAACGGTAACGAAACTGTAGTAAGGGCGATAACCACAAAAACACCTGCAGCACGCATAAAGTAAGCCCTGTCCGCATCTTGCTCAGCCCAATAGCCAGCGGCCGCATTCAGCGAAGTTGTTAATCTATTGCGATTGAGCCAAAATGCTTTCGTGAGTGACGTATCATTTTTGAGCGTTTTGAGGTTGAGCCGACTACCGACAGCAATTCGGCCACCAAACAGTATAGTCAAAAAGGCTTGTTCTTCGGGTAATAGCGTCGCTGAGTCTTTTATGATTTCAAGCTCATACTCTGCAGGAACAAACATTGTCTTTTCTTGAACAAGATGAATAATAAGATAATGCCGCACAGCAAGGTCAACAATCTGCGCGCTAAACATTGTGGCACTGTGCCCAGCAACAAGTGCTGCTGTCTGAATGTCGGTGTTCTTGGGCGAGATAAATTCTGGCGCGATAGCGCCTAGTCTTGGCCGATGGTACCGCTTGGCGCGCATGATAAGCACTATAAGAGCTACTAGCATTAGTGCACCCGACACAAGTTGCCACAGTAGCCACCAGGTGGATAGTTTTTCAATGAGTGTTTTTTGATAGTGTTGGAATGTGTTTGGTGCAAAGCCTAGCGCAATCGTGAGGTTTTCTCCCACGCCTAGGCCCGCTGCCGTAACATCGTACTGTGTTGATGTTTCGTTTGGCACGAATACACAGGGCGCTGCTGCACCGCTCACGCCTTGATAGCAAGCCTCTTTACCAGTCCGCTTTGCAGCAATCGCATCATCGAGCCGAAGTGTAACCGAAAGCCGATTAATCGGCACGAGCCAACCAGTGCCATTGGTATCCCAGTAGAACTCATCTCGCCCGGTATCTGCAAAATATTTTGTAACATCGCGCGACGTGTAGCTGATGATATATGTTTGAGCACCATGCACATAGGTGCTTGCCTCGCCGATGCGCAAAACCGTAAGATTGCCATTAGCTATGAGTGAGTACGGCAGCGTCTTGCCAGACTCGTCTGTCACCGATTGCAGTTTGAGCGAAATACTATGCCCATCATAGCTATTGGGCAAAGCTCGCTCAAGCCCGTGGTTTTGGTCTATCTCGGGGAAGAGTGCAGTGATTTTCTCGGTAGTCTTGAGTGTAGAGCGGCCAGAGTCGTCTCGGCCAAGATCATACTGGATGGCAAAATCTGTAATGGTGAAATCGTTGGTGCCAGCATAGACACTAGCGGGCTGCATAAAAATGACGGCGGCTGCGAGAAGGGCGAAAAGCCAATATTTTCTCATACCCCCATAGTAGCAGTTTTTATGGTTTTTAACAGGTACTCATATACAACGGATATTGTCATCCTTTCATGGTGTCACATCGCAGTAGTCTTCAGGCTCATTTTGTATGAGAAACCGAAGGCTCGTTCAGGCTCATTTGGTTTGGGAAAAGAGTAGTAGTGTACGCGAGCGCATCCTCTGTTGTACAATTATGTGTATGACTAAACCAAAGTTTGAGACCATATCGTACCTATATTTCGCCGGTGTTGTCGCCGGCGTAGCAGTGGTGTTTACCGAGAACGATGGTGGGTATTTCGGGAAAATCATCAATCAGTTTAACCCGTGCATTCATGACCCTGTACAATCTGCGCCATGCTATATTACCGTGAACATCAGTGTCATGCTCATCGCGAGCTTGCTGGCGGTAGTTTTGGCAGTACTGCTTACGCTCAGACTTCTAAAAACTTCGCAGGCAAAGTAGCCCTTTCGCCCTCATTTTTAGTTGATCTGCTTGCATTCGGTTTATACTTGATTTGTGAAAGAAAAAACAAGGCAACATAAGCTAAAGCGATTTTTTTGTATTGCACTCGTCATGTTTGTTAGCCTTACGATTATTGGGGCAATATATGAAAGAATCGCTGAATATGTCGACGGTAAAACCCTTACTCCGCCGGGGCGAATGGTTACAGTTGATGGGCGCAAGATGCATGTCTACTGCACAGGTGAAGCCAAGGATGGCAAGCCTACTATCATCCTTGACTCGGGGGCGGGAGACAACTGGGAGTCATGGCGCAAGGTGCAGCCAGAGATCGCCAAACACACAAAAGTTTGTTCCTACGACCGATCTGGGTTAGGTTTTAGTGATATTGCTAAAAACAGCCATTCCACTGTCATTGTAGCAAAAGAGCTTGGCGCATTACTCAAGGCCGCAAAAGTCCAGCCCCCCTACATAATGGTCGGTCATTCAATCGGTGGTTTTAATATTCGGCTGTTTACTGAGGAAAATATGGGTAATGTCGTAGGGATGGTTTTTGTTGACCCATCGCTCGAAGGTATGGAAAGTATGATGAAATCGCCAATAGTTAAAATCCAGCTTAAACTACTATACCCAGTTGCCAAATACGCCTACGCAACGGGTCTCATACGAATTCTATCTACTGTTAACCCAAGGGTTATGGTGCCATATGCCACGCAGAGTGCGGTCTCAAGAGCAGGTGCAGATTCACTACGCGTAATTGTCACCGCCGAAAAGGAAGAAACCATGAGAAGTTCTGACTACGATGCAGTGCGAAAAGCAAACAACTTTGGCGATATACCGATAACAGTGCTAACCGCCAAGGATACTCTCGATTCAGCCCCCGCCGCAGCCTCTGGTTGGCTGCAATGGAGCAAAGACCTGGCAAAAACTTCATCAACCGGCAAACAAATAACTATCGACCATAGCAGCCACTACATCCAAATCGATCAGCCTCAGATTGTGATTGATAGCATTCTGAAAATGTTATAGCCGAGGCATGTTCGTCATACGGTCACAAGATAACCGCTCAATTCTACAAGCCCCAGTTGAGATGACGGTGACAATAGTTCCAAACATCGTGTGTGCAAAATGCCTGTGCTTTGTGGTAAAGTGGTCGTATGATTGCTCACACTAGCCACGCCACGTGTTGTCTGTCCTGTACCTCGGCGGGGCTTGTCTAGCATATTCTCAATTTTCGTTTAACCGACAAGCCTCGCCAGGCTTGTTTTTGTTTTACCCTAAAAAATTACTAGAAAACTTACGGAGAAATACACCATGACAACTACACACACCACAGGTTTTACCACGCATTTACTGCACAGTGGTTACGACCCGACGAGTGAACACGGCGCCGTTATACCGCCATTGCATCTTTCGACTACCTTTACATTTGGCAATGACGGCGGTTACGATTACTCGCGCTCGGGCAACCCAACCCGCGAAGCGCTCGAAGACACACTCGCCGCACTCGATAATGCCAGCTATGCCCTCGCTTACAGCTCGGGCTCGGCAGTACTTGCAAACATTGCAGCACTCATCAAGCCAGGCGAGGAGCTGCTTTTTTCATCGAATGCGTACGGCGGCACGTACCGTTATGTCGTGCAAGTTCTGGGGGTGCAGGGGATTGGCCACCGCATAACTGACTTTACTGATTTGGCAAATGTAGAAAGAGCATTGCAAGCCAATACGATAAAAATCGTTTGGGTAGAAACACCGACAAACCCACTACTCAAGGTTGCCGACATAGCAGCATTAGCCGAGCTCGCACACTCATACGGCGCACTCCTCGTCGTCGATAATACCTTTGCAACACCCATCATCCAAAAGCCCCTCGACTTGGGCGCTGACATAGTTGTGTACTCGACGACCAAATACATTAATGGGCATAGCGATAGTATCGGCGGCTCGCTAGCAGTCCATGATGACAAACTCTATGAAAGGCTCAAGTTTTTACAAAACGCCATTGGCGCCATACTGTCGCCCTTTGACGCCTGGCTGACACTGCGAGGACTACGCACACTCGAACTGCGAATGAACCAACATGTTACGAGCGCGCAGGCAATCGCCCTGCTTCTGAACAAACATAAAAAAATAAAGCAGGTTTACTACCCAGAGTTGTTCACGGGAGGCCAGGGCGAAATCGTGGCAAAGCAAATGGCACTACCGGGGGGTATCGTATCGGTCGAGCTAAAGCCTGAGTATGATGCGCAGAAATTCCTTGCTGCGCTCAAATACTTTCCGCTGGCCGAGAGTCTTGGCGGCGTCGAGTCGCTCATAGACCACCCGGCCAGTATGACGCATGCGGCCATACCGCGTGCCGAGCGTGAAAAAATTGGCCTCAGCGACGGGCTTTTCCGCATATCTGTTGGCATCGAAAACACCGCCGACCTGCTCGAGGACATCCAGGCCGCACTAGACACGCTGTAAATGACAACTGGCAAACATTAGTCAAAGGTTGGGGGAAACAAAAGAGATTAGTAGGGAGTGGGGAGTGGTAAGCAATAAGCAGGGAGTAGTAAGTAGTAAGTAGTAAGTAGTAAGCGCCTGAATGTACTGTAGCTCCTGAGTAACGTCGATGGGCGCATGTTAATTCGCGCACCGAAGGCGTTAGGAAGTAAGAACGTTTTTGAACATAATATGAAAAAATACATAAGCATGTATAATCTAGCAAGTACATATTAACAATCTATATCTCTTGAAAGGAGATTATATGATAAGCAAAAACCGCAAGCCGCTCATAGCGCTATCCATGATTCTGGCAGCATCGTTTGTCGGCATCGTGTCAGTACAACCAGTGTACGCGGCCACGACAAGGGTAACGCCCAAAGTCTCGATGATTAGCACAAAATACTGCCCGGCCATGAGTGGTACAAGCCGCTATGTTAACGTGAGCAAGAGCGCGCCAGCAGGTACGCTGCTATGTAGCGGCAAATACACCTACTATACCGACGGTCCAACTGCGTACGCCAGGTTTTACATATACAAAGGCAAGAACGATTACCGCTTGAAAGTAAAAATCGTATTGTCACCATCAGCCTCACAAACTCACGATACTAATGCTGGGTCAATCAAAAACACAGTCACCCCGGCTAGAGTACTGTATGACCAGTTGGGCGATAACTACGCATCAGCATGGTCAAATGTTGCATTAAAAACTTGGTCAGATGTCCCGGCAAGTAAGTTCACTCTTGGCGCCGGTCATACTATCAATGAACGCGGGATTGATGGCACCTACTACGGCTGGAACAAAACAAACGGTCAATATATCTTGGTTAACTTCTACCCTAGAAGCACCAAGTAAGTAAGGCTCTCGGGGTAGTCGAACCGGTAAAGGCGTCTTGAAACGTTTGACTTCATGGTTGTACTTGTATAACATGTATAACTATGACATTTCACACAAAAGGCATCCACTTGGTCGGCACGGTAACCATCGGCCCGAAAGGGCAAGTCGTAATCCCCGTCGAGGCACGCGAAAAAATGGGCGTCGAACCCGGCGATAAACTCATAGCACTCTACCTCGATGACCACCAAACCGTATCGTTCGTCACCGAAAAAGAAATGCAGACCATGATTGACAAAATGGGCTCGCACTTAAAGAAAATGAGCGGCGTACTTAAAAGCACCGATAAAACAGAGAGGTTTGAGGACTAAATGTCGCTACACCACATAACCAAACGCGAAAAAATCATCGTTATGCTCGCCGTCATGAGTGGGCTCTTCCTGGTGGCACTCGACCAGACCATCATCGCCACGGCCCTCGGCGCCATCGTAGGCGAATTTGGTAGTTACAGCAGCCTCGGTTTCATTGTCACCGCCTACATGCTCACCAGTACCGTGACCGTCCCGCTCGCTGGCAAACTCAGTGACATGTATGGCCGTCGGCTCATCTTGATTATCGGTGTCATCACCTTTACGCTCGCCTCACTCCTCAGTGGCAGCGCCCACACCATGACCATGCTTATCGCCGCACGAGCCATCCAGGGCATCGGTGGTGGTATGATTATGGCTAACGCCTTTACTATTGTCGGCGACCTTTTTACGCCACGCGAGCGCGGCAAATGGCAGGGAATGATAGGTGCGGTTTTTGGTATGAGCTCAGTTATCGGCCCGCTGCTCGGCGGTTGGCTTACAGATGGTCACCAGCTGTTTGGGCTGACTACCAACTGGCGCTGGACGTTTTTTATCAATGTACCAATCGGCATTATCGCAACAGTAGTTATTGCAAGGTTCTGCCCAAGCATCAAGCACGATGCCGTCCATAAGCCCGATTATTGGGGCGCACTCTTTATCACCATCGCACTCAGCTCACTCGTGCTCGCCGTCGACAATACCGAGACAGTCTTTCGCGCGATAATCGCTGGCGGGGTAAGCCTTGCGACAGTAAAACTTATATTATGGGGGGTTGCTATCATTGCAGCTGCCATCTTCGTTGAAGTTGAGCGCCGAGCACCACAGCCAATTATTCCACTGCGTTTCTTTGCCAACAAGACATACACCCTCATGATTAGTGCGGCGCTACTTTTTGGTGCGGCCTTCATGTCGGCCATCATGTATCTGACGCAGTTCAACCAGCAAGTTTTTGGCGCCACCGCCTCCAGCGCTGGCCTCATGCTCCTGCCGATGGTCGGTGGCATGATGATTTCATCTATCGGTACGGGCCAGCTCGTCTCTCGCGTTGGGCACTACAAGTACTTCATCATGACCGGTTTTGCGCTCGGCACGGCTAGCGTCTTTGCGCTGACAACACTAGCCCCCGGCTCACCATACTGGCAAGAAGCCATCATCATGGCATTCGCCGGGCTTGGGCTTGGTATGGCTATGCCTATCTTGAACCTCGCTGTGCAGAACGAGTTTGAGCACAAAGACCTCGGTGCCGCCACCGCCAGTGTGCAGCTTTTCCGCGGGCTTGGTTCTACCATTGGCATGGCCGTCCTCAGCGGCTTGCTCACGGCCGGGATCCTCACTGCGCTCGGTCAGCCCAAAGACATCCCCTACATACAAACATTGCTAAAGGCTCCTCAGGCCGCCCAAATGCTGAGCGGCGAGATAACCGCCGACAAGCTCCTTATGATAAATGCACAGCGCGACACCATCGCTACCGTTGCCGCCGAAGGTTTAGCCAAGTCACCAGCCCCTGCACCAGTGCAGCAAGCGCAACTTAAAGCATTTAAAGCCCAGCAAACTGCTTTTAAAAAAGACGTCATCGATGCTTTTGCCGAGTCATTGCGTCGGGTGTTCCTCGTGTCTGGTGTGCTTATGTGCGTTGCCCTCATTACTGTCAGTTTCATACCAAACCGCAAACTACGCAGCACCACGGCGCTCGGTGTTGAGTAGGCACCTAAGACTAGTGGGCGGTAAAGATACTGTTTAATACGTTTGTTTTCTGATGTCTATCTATTGCTTATCAGTCTTACCTCAATCAACGCTCAGACATAAACTTCTCGGCAGTCCTCTGCTAGCATAGCGCCCTCAGCATTCTCTCAAACTCGGCCGGTACTATAGACCGTACGTTGCAATCGTAACGTCTAAGTAAAGGAGTATGCCTATGAAGAAAATCAATAAAGCACTTGCTATTGCAGGGGTAACGGCGAGCGTTGCGGCTGCAGGGCTGATTGGGATGGGCGCAGCCAGTGCTGTCACGACGTCATCATCGACGGCCAACCCAATGTCGAGCCTCGTCACGGCCATCGCCAAAAAGTTTAACCTCAAAACGAGCGATGTGCAGGCAGTGTTCGATGAGCAACACGCTGCCACAGAAGCTAGTCGTGAAGCCGAGCTCAAAACGACGCAGGCGCAACTCGTCACAGACGGTAAGCTAACGCAAACTCAATCTGACGCCATTACCGCCAAGCGAGCCGAGCTGCAAAAACAGCGGGATGCCGACCGCGCCAGCGACACGGCGAGTACCAAGACAGACACCGAGCGCAAAACCGAAATGGAGACTCGTAAGACAGAGCTTGACACGTGGCTTAAAGCACAGGGTGTTGACACGCAGTATGCCTACCTCGTTATGGGCGGTGGCCGTGGCCACGGGCCTGGCGGGCGTGACGGACAAGCTCCTGTGTAAACACATAATCACGGCCGTATCATACCCAAAGGTGTCGCTAAGTGCGGCACCTTTTATTTGGTAGGTTCAGTAACCTAGCTTACAGATTATGGCGACCAAAGGTATACAGTACCAGTATGACTTCATCTACTGGTATCATCAGGTTCGTGTATTCATTATTTTTGGGCGTTTTACTCGCTCTGTTCGTTGGGTTTGGCATTAACACGTTTTACCAGGGGCCAAATGAACCCCGTTACCCCGTCACGACAGAGATCGTCACAAAAGAACCCACAAAAGAGCAACAGGCCGCAGAGATACGATATCAAGCCGAGTATCGTAAGTACGAAGACAAGATGAAACCGTACAGTCGAAATGTTTCAATTGCCGCGCTTATTGCGGCAGTCATCTTTCTGTCGCTCAGTTTAATTTTTGAAAAGAGATTACGAATGTTGGCCGATGGAATTATGTTCGGCGGCCTCTTCACGCTGCTCTATAGCATCATCCGAAGCGTCATGT
>CAYZFT010000030.1:0-14578 GCA_964477925.1 uncultured Candidatus Saccharibacteria bacterium | reverse complement strand
CACGGCCTCCAGTGCCACAAACTGGCGCTCTAACCAACTGAGCTACATCCGCCATAACCCGGCGCTCGGCCAGCAAAGCTGAGTTGCTATGCAACCAAGCCTCGCTGCTACCTTCCCCTTGCGAACGTCCGTGAAAGGTGACCGAAAACAGAGGTGATTATAGCGTATCGCTGCACAAATAGCAAACCAACTGTTCAGAAGTGACATTTGCAGCAACTACAATTCTTCGGGGGCGTAGTTGTCCCGGGCGGCGTAGAGCGCATGAGCTCTTTTGTCTGCCTCGGTAGGTTGGGTGTCATCGAGCGAGCGGGGGTAGAGGCGGTGGGCGCGTACGGTGTTGTACTCGAGTGCGTACAGAAAAACTTGAGCTTGTAAGTAAATCCAAAAAAACAGCACAAGCACGACGCCGTACTGCACGTACAACGAGGTAAGCCGATTAAGTTGGTTAGCGATGAGGTAGGTACCGACACCTTGCAGTACCAGTAGAGCAACGGCAACAATCAGCGCACCGGGCACATTAGCACGGCTATCTTTGGGGGCTGAGGAGCCAAAACTAAACAACCCCCAAAAAACCGCCACAAGCGCAATAAAACCGCACGTTCCCAACATAAGTTTTGCCAAAAACGGGTAACTCGAATTGGTCGCATAGCCAGAGAGCACAGCAGCAAGTACTAGCCCAGCTCCAGCAGTGATGATAATAGCTAGGCTGCGCAAAGTTGTGATGATGTTGTTAACACGCTTGTGTCGGGGCACGGACCAGACGATGTGTATCGTGTGTCGTGCGACGTTGGCGATACCACGTGCGCCGTAGATGGCGATGATGATGCCGATAACAAAGGCAAAACCTGTTTTGGTTGATGCATGGATGTTGCTCGCAAAGCTATCGCTAACCGTAACCGTGGGTAGGTAATTGGCGATGGCGTTAAGCAATTGCTGACGCAGCTCATCGTTTTTCCGGGCAACCGTTTCAACGACAGAGGTCGCAACGATAAGCAGTGGGAAGAGTGACAAAAAGCCGTAGTAGGTAATGAGAGCTGCCTGGTAGCCGCCTTCGTCGTCATGGTATTTCTTGACGACGGCTATGGGAACGCTGAGGATTTTATGTCGCTGCTGATAGGCATCGAGCTTGGTGAGTAATCGCTTGGCAGCTGACGGTTTTTTGGTTGGTTTTTTTGCTGAGCGACTCATTATGGGTTGGTTATTTGCCCTTAACTGCCCGTGCAACATCTCGCACCGCCTCAACGACCTCGACAGCTTTACTGACGTTGCTGCTGACGTTGTGGATTTTTTCTTGCACCGATTTTTCGAGAGCGACAATCTTGTTACGGATGACGACGATATACGTAACAAGCACCGCAACCAGTACCAGCATGATTGTCATAAACACAAGTGCCATAATGTAAAACGATGTTTCAAGCCCTGACATGAAATGTTCCTTTCTTAGAAAATAAGCGCTAATACCATTGTAGACCAAGTAATCAATCGGACAAAAGGCCATAGCCTAAGACCTCCCAGCAAAATAACTCTCCCGCTCATATTGGTTGTGGTGTATGTTCGAACTAGTGAACAGAATTGGAATCGTGATATAGTGCCTTTTGAAATGAGATTTCTACGTTTTGTTTTTGGTGCAACCAAAATATATTCTAGGCGAACACTACTCCACACTCTGGTTCTGTGTGTAGAAATTTTCATCATTATTTTTATTGCAAGCGCATTTCTACCAAGTACTATTAATTTGCCGTCATACACGTACCCACTAATCTGTATAGTAGTAGGCTGGGTGCTACTCCGTTCGACTTTTAGAACGTTGTTAGCCAGGAAGTACCTTAAGCAGTATCCTGAGTCGTTATTCATTGTCCCGTCGACTGAAATAGTAAATAGTTCGGCTGAGGCTGAGCTAGGCGGTGTTGACCATCTTAAGCCGGTTGCAAGCTATGGTGATGCAAACATTTATTTAGCGACGTTCGATTTTTTTCAGACGACAAAATACGGTAAGTACCTTGCAAAACAAGCATATTACACCGTACTAGCAGTCCAGCTCATTCGTCAACTTCCACATGTTTTATTTGATAGTAAGACTGCCAAAACCAGCCAATTTAAAAAATTGTACCTCAATACACAGAAAATCAATGTGCAAGGCATATTTGATGATGTGTTCGATACCTATGTACCTCAAAACTATGCGATTGATTCTTTGAGTTTTATCTCACCAGAAGTAATGGAAGTACTGCTTGATGCGAGTGTGTATGACATAGAAATAATTGACAACAAGGTGTTGTTGTATGCACCGCTTCTCGACAAAGACGAGTTTGACGATTTATTGTCCAAAGGCAAAAAAATTGCCAAGCAACTCAATGACAACATCGACACGTACAGGGATGATCGTCTCAATGGTAACGAAAGTAAAACGAGTACAACCCTTTTTGCACGCTCCTTACTTAAGAGCCCTCAGGTACCTCATACTTGCCGGCCTATTGGCCGTAGTGATTATTGGTATCATAGTTACAGCCGTCATAGCACAACCAAGATACTGGTTCAATATTTTATGGAACCAGCTCTCATTTTTAGTTTATTTTACTTTTGGCGTGAATGTATGGAAGGCAGTTACCATACTAGGCGCCAACAAGAGGGCACTTGCAAGCTATAAAATGGTATATGAAACGGTTCGTGGTAAAAAATTAACAAAAAAAGGACTGTTTAGAAAAACAATGCCCGGCAAGTTTTAAGGCCGAATAAAACCGACAAACTAAACATGAGATTACCAAATATCATACATGAGCAATCTAGTGTCTCGCCAATCCTATCCCGACTGAGTTATCCGGTTGGTGCGGTACTAGTTCTGTTGAATATGGTGAGAACTGACCAATGAAAAAGCCGGTTACTATGACCGGCGCTTTCGTTGGTACCCCGGGAGGGACTCGAACCCCCGACCTGTGGGATAGAAGCCCATTGCTCTAATCCACTGAGCTACCGGGGCAGGTACCATCTTGATTATATCAGATGCAGAATAAACTCGAGTAAAGCTTACCGTTTTTTGTCAAGTGCCTCGGCCATGAGCACGGCAGCGGCATGTCGGTGGCTGACGGCATTTTTCTGTTCTGGCGTAAGCTCTGCGCTCGTTTTGGTTTGTCCATCGAGGATAATGCAATTATCAAAGCCAAAGCCATTGTCCCCTCGGGGCTTGACGGTGGTGCCATGCACGACCCCGTCGACGATAATCTCCGTCTCGCCGTCGTAGTATCCCATCGTGCAGGTAATGGTCACTCTGTCGTTTGGCGCAAGCTGATACAGTGCGTCTGAGCCGAGCTGTTCCTCGAAGAACTTTATGAAAGGCCCCGGCAGCCCCTTGAGCGAGTCGAGCCCGGCCGAGACATCCTCGACCAGCACGGGGGACTTAACGGCCGCATAGGCTTCGCGGAGCTTGTGACTGACGATTTCGTGAGGGTCCATGCTTTGTATCTCGGCAAGATGCAAGGCTTTGTGGTCCACGGTAATGCGGCCAGGTAAAATCGCCTGTAGCTCTGCAAGCTTGTTGAGGTTGCCTGTGATGAAATAGATCATATGACTTATTGTAACAGAGTATAAGTACGCTATAATACATCTTGTATACAAGAGTAAGCGGGTATAGTACAGCGGTTAGTATGCAAGTTTTCCAAACTTGAGATGGGAGTTCGATTCTCCCTACCCGCACCAATTTTGTTTTTAAATTCGTCATTCTAGGGCAATCAAAAACAGCATGACAGTTGAGACTGAGATGAACAGGCTACACAAGACCAGAACGCTTGTCTTGCGTGCTGCAATTGGTTTTGCTGCTTGCTGTCTGGGCGCAGCAGCTTGGCTTGAAGGTTCTAATGCACAATACGCGATTGACCGAGACACCGCAGCCCTTGTTGCGGCCAATGACGATGGTGTAATAATCGAACAGCTCGCCTCTGGTATAAGAGATGCAGATGACAGCCGATTTGTTATTGCAGATATTGCAATTGGTGGTTGTGCTATTGATGAGGCTAAGCTTATCGTCGCCAAAAACGAACCGACTATCCAAATGTACACATTTCTCATGCAGGGCAATTCGGTAGCATTTACTGATGCGGATGATTTTCAAAAGAGGTTTATTGGCATGGCTTCGGTGTGTGGAGTAAAGTAGTGCCCCAAGCAAATACATCTGACGGGGTTAACCGTCAGATGTATAGTGCACACGCCTTGGTAGGTCTTATGACTTATGAGCGCGAGACAGCGCGTCGATTGCGGATGTAGGCGATAGCCGTTCCGACAAGCGTAGCTGCGAGTACGATGCCAGTGACAGAAGCGGCCGGACCTGTCGAGGGAAGAACCTCAGGCTTGGGGGTAGTTGGTGTCACCGGAGGTGTCACAGGGGGAGTTACTGGTGGCTTTACTGGAGGTGTCACAGGTGGGACCACAGGTGGCTTTACTGGTGGCTTCACTGGGGGGACCACTGGAGGTTCCACGCTACAGTCAGTTTTAGTCTTGGCGACAATCTGTGCCTTGATAGTGCGGCCTTTGTGGCCGTCGGCACCGACTGTTGTTATTTCTGGGCCAACATAGGCGTCCATCTGTGTATTGGTGCATTCGTCGGGGACGGCGATTGTAGTAGTCGTGTCACCGTCGGTACCGGCTTTCAGGATGACAGATTTGCTGGCATATTTTGTCTGCGGGATGGCTGTTGGGTTGCCGAAGAAATCCCCACCGTCATAATTGGCCGGCATGACATATGAGCTGACAAAGATTTCGACATCTTTACAAAGCTTGCCACCCGAACGGGTTTTGACATTGACGGTGTCTCCGGATAGCCACACGCCCTTAAGGTTACTGCGCGACGAACCGTCGACACAGCTCGAGGCACTTGCGGTACCTGGCTGTGCTAGGGCGAATGTGCCAACCCCTGCGATTAGTGCAGCCGTTATTACAAGTGATTGTACAATCTTACGCATAAACAACTCCTCTTTATTGACTGACAGCTACATTCTATCACACTATAGCCTTATTGTCAACAAATTCGTCCTTATGGTTATTCTGCAGTAAGCATGTCGCGATAACAGAGTAGGTTAGAGGTCTTGAAATATTTCTATATGGGCGCCGAGGTTATTGAGGCGCTCGGCTAGGTCTTCGTAACCACGTTGGATAGTGTAGATATTGCGGAGGGTGCTATTGCCTTTGGCTGCGAGCATGCCGATGAGGAGTAGGCTGGCTGGTCGCAGTGCAGGGGGGCAAACTACGTCGGCTTTACTGAATGTAGTCGGGCCCATAATGTAAACACGGTGGGGGTCGGCTAGCTCGACATTGACACCGATTTTGGTCATCTCGGTGTAGTAGATAGCACGGTTTTCGTACATCCAGTCGTGGATGAGGGTGCGACCTTTGCAGACAGCGGCGATTGGGACAAAGTAGGGCAAGTTATCGGCGTTGATACCTGGGTAGGGCAAGGGGTGAATTTTGTCTGTTAGCCCCCGCAGATTGCCATTATGTTTGTAGATGGTCAAGTCAACGAGGTCGGTTTGACCGTTCGCAGCCTTGTAACGCTCGGTATTCGCATAACTGAGCCCCATCTTACGCAGCTTGAGCAGTTCAAGCGTGACAAAAGCAATCGGTACGCGCTCGACGGTAATCTGCGAGTTAGTTGTTACTGCCGCCGAGATGAAGAACATGGCTTCGATGGGGTCTTCGCTCGGTGCGTAGGTGATGTTTTTGCGGATACTGCTGACGCCGCGGACGCGCAGTGTGCTTGTGCCGATGCCGTCGATTTGTACGCCAAGTTTTTGCAAGAAATAACAGAGGTCTTGCACCATATAGTTGGCGCTCGCAAATTCAATAATGGTTTCTTCGGTCGTGCGGGCGGCGCCCATGAGGGCATTTTCGGTTACGGTGTCGCCGACTTCGTAGAGCGCAAAGCGCCCAGCTGGTTTTTTGTCGACAGTGACGTTGTAGTTGCCATTGCCGGCTTTGATACTGACGCCAAATTCTTCGAGTGCGAACAGATGTGGCTCGACGGTGCGCTGGCCAAGCTTACAGCCGCCAGCGTAGGGAATCTTAAAGCTATCGTAATCGTGCATGAGACTGCCAATCATCATGAGCACAGATCGAGTTTTGCGGGCGGCGTCTTTGTCGAGCTTATCGAGTGTAAGCTCTTTAGGGCGTCGTAACTCAAGGTCATTGTTATCGAACCATTTTGCCTGTATGCCGATGCTCTCGAGTACCTCGATAATGCGAAAAACTTCCTCGATGCGCGGGAAATTGGTAAACCGAGTCGTGCCGTGATTGAGCAAACTGGCACAGAGTAACCCGACGGCGGCGTTTTTGCTGGTCTTGAGCTGGATGCTGCCGTGCAGCTCGTGCCCACCCTCGATACGCAGGTTGACGCTGCCGCTTCCGATGCTGATAATCTGTTTGTTGAGGACTTCGCTCAGGCGAGATAGTGTCTCGAGGCTTAGATTTTGTTTGCCTTTTTCGATGCGGTTTACTGCCGACTGGCTGGTGCCGAGTCGCTTTGCAAATTCTGCTTGGGTCATGCCGCGCTCTTGGCGCACGCGTGCGACAAAGTCGCCGATACGTTCATTGGTCTTGGTAATCATGACAGCAAGTATATCACAAAAAGTATAAATGATGACGGTAATGATGTGTATTACCCCACAAAAACTGACTATAAGTCAAAATGTCCCCCCTTTTTTTGCGTCAGGGTCGGACCCTGACGCAAACTCTGATGGGGCGGTTTTGTGTCAAGATTTGTTTTTCGTTGGAGCTGAGAAAAAATTACTACAGAGAAACCGCGCAAAACCATGTAAACTGTAGGTAGGAAAAGTCGATTATTGGTATGAGGTGTTGCCACTAATCTATAAATCACTATTTTAAATCGAGGAGGGAACCATGCAAGACGATGTCGTAGCCCAACTAATCAAAGACGAGGAAAAGCGCCAGCGCGAAGGTCTCGAGCTAATCCCGAGCGAAAACTATGTGAGTAGTGATGTGCTCGCCGCTATGGGTAGCATTTTTACCAATAAGTACAGCGAAGGCTACCCAGGCAAGCGCTACTACGGTGGGCAGGAAGTCACCGATGTGCTAGAGCAGCTTGCTATCGACCGTGCGAAACAGCTCTTCAAAGCTGATCACGCCAATGTGCAGCCTCACTCTGGCGTGCCAGCTAACGAAGCTGTTTACTACGCCTGGCTCGAACCGGGTGACACAGTGCTGGCGATGGATTTGGGCCACGGTGGACACCTGAGTCACGGCAACCCAATGACTCGCTCCGCACACATCTATAACTTCGTGCCCTACAAGATGAAAGACCCGGCAACCGGAGAGATTGATTATGACGAGCTTCGTCGTCTAGCACTTGAGCACAAGCCAAAGATTATACTCGCCGGCTTTAGTGCATACCCTCGTGAACTCGACTATGCTAAGTTTGCGGCTATTGCGCGTGAAGTTGGCCCAGACTGTTTGCTTATGGCCGATATGGCACACATCGCTGGGCTGATTGCGGCAGGTGTCTCGGCTAACCCGTTTGACTATGGGTTTCATGTCATCACGACGACAACACACAAGACGCTGCGTGGTCCACGTGGTGGCTTAATCCTCTCGAAGGGTACCGTCTCGAGCCCGCTCAGGGCACCCGAGAAAACACTCGAAAACATCCCAACGCTTATCGACCGTGCGATTTTCCCTGGCACACAAGGCGGCCCGCACATGCACATCATCGCCGCCAAGGCTGTCGCGTTTGGTGAGGCGCTGAAACCAGAGTTTAAGACCTATGCCAAGCAAATCGTCAAAAATGCCGCCGCCCTCGCCGAAGAGATGAAAAAACGTGGTTTCAAGCTCGTCACTGGTGGTACGAGTAATCACCTAATCTTGGCAGATGTATATAGCAGTTTTGGCATCGACGGCAAAGTCGCCGAGGAAGCACTCGACAAGATTGGCCTAAACCTCAATAAAAACTCAATCGCAAACGATACGCTGCCACCGTTCCGACCAAGCGGCATTCGTCTCGGCACGCCAGCCATCACGACACGTGGGCTCAAAGAAAAAGATATGGTTACGGTTGCCGAGTGGATGAAACAGGCAATTGATGCCCGTGATGACGAAAAGACACTTGCCAAAATTCACGCCGAAGTTCGTGCTTTTGCGCTCAAGTTCCCCCTTCCCAGCGACAAAAAATAAGCACAAATTTAAGATTATGACCGGGTTGGTAAACCAGCCGTCAAGAAATCGACCAGGCTATCTTTCTTTGTGGTCCCCGCACCACAGGCGGCCACCTTTTTGTACCGACAAAAAGGTGGGCAAAAAACTCGGCACGCTTACACCATCTTGGTGACCTGTTGTTGCTGATTACAACCGCCACACACTAAGCTTCGCTAATCGCTCAGACTACGCATGTGTCCTGATGTTGTAACGAGCAACAACATTTCCGTCCAGGATGGTTCCAGAGTGCCACTCGGCTTCCGAAAGTTAGTCGAAGATTAGTGGCAATACTGGTGTTTACCCGATAACCCTTAATCTAAAATCGGTAATCGGAGGCTATGCTTGGTTGTCGCCGTCGAAGAGGGCAGAGACAGAGCGCTCTTCGAAGATTGCCTCCATAGCCGAGGCAAGCAAGTCGACGATTGAGACGACTTCGACGTGTGACAGGTTGGGGTCGTTGGGTAGTGGCACGGTGTCGGTGACGATGATATTGTCGATGTCTGAGGCGGCGATGCGCTCACCAGCTGGTTCTGAAAAGAGCCCATGTGTGGCGACAACGATGACAGACTTGGCGCCGTGCCGTTTGAGCTGCGCCGATGCTGCGCAAATGGTACCGGCAGTGTCAATCATATCGTCATTGATGATACAAACTTTGTCTTTGACATCACCGATAATGTCGAGCTTAATCTCGACCTCGTTATTCTTAGGACGCGATTTGTGTATGACGGCGATATCGACACCGAGCCGCCCCGCAAACTTTTCGGTTGCCTTAACGCGCCCAGCATCTGGTGATACAATCACGAAATTGTCACCATAGCGTTCGTGCAAGTAGTCTGTTAGCACGGGCATGGCGACGAGGTGGTCAAATGGGCCGTCAAAAAATGCTTGAATTTGCCCAGTGTGCAGATCGATACTAACAATGCGGTCGGCACCAGCGACAGTGAGCAGGTCGACCACCAGCTTGGCGGTGATTGGTTCACGACCACTTGATTTGCGATCTTGGCGAGCGTAGCCAAGGAGTGGGCAGACGGCAGTGATGTGCCGCGCCGAGGCGCGCTTGGCGGCATCAATCAAAATTGCTTGCTCCATAAGGGCATCGTTGACGGGGGCACTGTGTGTTTGCATGATAAAAACATCTGCACCGCGTGCCGATTCGCTTAGCTGGCATTTCATTTCACCATTGGCGAAGTGCTGCAGACGCGCATCGCTCAGGGGGACGCCTAGTTTTTTGGCGACGGCTATGGCGAGGTCGGGGTGGCTGCTGCCGCTGATAATTTGCATGCGTCTCATGTGACTTTACTCCTTATAATTAGATTTCGTTTCAGTACTATCTGTGCGTGGCGCCGTAGCGCGGTAGCCAATGTCGCTACGGTATTGCATGCCCTCAAAATGTATACCATGCTCACCTATGGCAGCATTGGCGGCGTCAGATGCGGCTTGTAGCGTTAGACCAAGGCCAGTCACAAACAGTACGCGTCCGCCTGCTGTCACTACGCCGTCCTCGGTAGTTTTTGTGCCGCCATGAAAGGCAATGACGTCGGCGTAGTCTTGATTGAGCCCATCAATTTTCACGCCCGTAGTGGGTTTTTCGGGGTACCCGGCCGCTGCGAGGCACATTGTCAGGGCTGCGCCATTGAGCTGAGCGGGCATTGAAACATCGGCTACATTGCCAGCTGCAGTTGCGTATAGCATGGTGTATATATCAACCCCATTACCGTGCAAAAGCGGAATGATAACTTCAGTTTCGGGGTCGCCAAAACGGGCATTGTACTCGATGACGATAGGGTCGCCACTCAGCTCTTCGGCGAGCATGATGCCGATGTAGAGTACACCCTGGTACGGCGTACCTTCTGCTCGCATACCGTCGATGCTGGCACGGGCGATGTCTGTAATTTTCCCCCATTGTTCAGTGCTCAGCATCCAATCGGGCAGCGGTGCATAGACACCCATGCCGCCAGTGTTCGGCCCGGTGTCGCCGACGCCAATACGCTTGTGGTCTTGTGAGGCAAGCGGGATGATGGAGTATGACGTACCGTCGCTCAAAACAAAAACAGATACCTCAGGGCCATGATTGCGCCGCTGAATGACAAAGCGGCTGCCGTCGCCATCGACCGACCCGCTGACAATTTTTTGGATAGCCTCGGTTGCCTCAGCTTCGTTGTCTGGCAGGAAAACACCCTTGCCACCAGCCAGGCCATCGGCCTTGATGACTGTTTGGGCTGCACCGCCAAATGCCGTAACAGCGGCAGTTGCCTCGGCGGCAGACGTAACGATGCGCGATTCGGGGATAGCAATGTCATGGCGCTGCATAAACTCAGTCGCGAAACTCTTGCTGCCCTCGAGCTGGGCGGCAGCTTTGCTTGCGCCGAAGACGGTAAAGCCAGCGCTGCGCAGTGCATCACTTAGCCCCGCAACAAGGGGTGCCTCGGGGCCGATAACAACGAGGTCAATCACATTGTCCTGACAAAACTCAATTGTGGTAGCCTCGTCAGCGAGTACGACGTTTTGGCTCTTTGCTTCACGCGCTGTGCCAGCATTACCAGGAGAAACGTAAATTGCATCGACCAAATCTGACTCGGCTAGGCCGTAAGCTAGGGCATGCTCGCGGCCGCCGCTACCGATAATGAGTACTTGTGCTCCCATGCTACTTACCTCCTCTGGTATAGTTACGTTGTTTGCGGATAAACTCCGCGACATCTGCTGCGATAGAGGCTTTTTCGGCCTGTTGGACGCGTGCAAAAAGCGCTTCGGCGGTTTCACCTGGCTCGACCGCCACGCGGTGCTCAAACACAATCGGGCCTTCATCGTACCCCGTTGTGACCATGTGCAAGCTTTGGCCAGTTTCGGGGCTGTTTTGTTGGAGCACGGCTTCTTGTACGTGGACGCCAAACAAACCTTTGGTAGCGGGCAAGAGCCCAGGGTGTGTATTGAGCATTCGTGCCTGGTAAATGCTCGTATAGCTCGGTCGCCAGCCATACTCGTCGATGATGTCTGAGCCAATATGTTTCATAAAACCAAGTAGTAAGACGAGGTCAATGTGGTACGAGCGAAAAGCCTCGAGCATTGCAGCTTGCTCGGCGTTTGTCTGCCGGCCACGCTCGACTATCTCGCCAGCCGCGGCGGGATGAGTCTTCCCGTTAATTACTAGGGTTTTGATAGCAAGGTCAAGCTCGTCATTGAGGCGAGTGATGCGGTCTAGGACAGGTGCCGTACTATTGTTGCAAACAACAAGGGGTACCGCTAACTCGGGGTGCTCGGCGGCTACACTACGGATAAACGCCTCGGCAGTCGTGCCGCTCCCCGATGCTAGTATGGCGACGGCAGTTTTATTCATGGCCCATTGCTAATATGTTGAGTTGTACTGCTGCATACTCACGGTGGTTGACGGTGGTGATTTCTTTGGCTCGCTCGCCGATGGAGATTGGGTAGACACCCGAAAAGCACGAGGCCGAGAACATATGCTCGGGCAACTCGGTTGCACGGACCATACCATCATATGACAAGAAGTGGAGTGATGATGCACCGATGTAATCGCGGATCTCGGCAATCGACATGTTGGCAGCGATAAGCTCAGACTGGTCGGGTGTATTGATGCCGTAATAGTCGGGGTACAAGATAGGGGGGCAGCTGATAAGCAGATGTACCTCGGTGGCACCGGCTTCGCGCATCATGGTGACAACCTTGCGCATCGTGGTGCCGCGAACGATTGAATCATCGACGAGTATGACGCGGCGGCCGCGGATAGACTCGACCAGAGGGTTTAACTTCATTTTGAGGTCGTGCTCACGGAGCTCGGCGGTTGGGCGGATGAACGTACGGTGTATATAGCGGTTTTTAATAAGGCTCATTTCAAACGGTATGCCACTAGCTTTGGCATAGCCGAGAGCGGCTGGGATAGCCGAATCAGGCACGGGGATGACGACATCAGCATCGACCGAAAACTCGGCGGCCATCTCGCGGCCAAAGTTGAGTCTGACGGTGTTGACACTCTTGCCAAGCATGTTGCTGTCGGGGCGGGCAAAATAGACGAATTCAAAGATGTCGAGTTTTTGGTTGGGTTCGACAACTTGGCGGCTGCTTAAGCCGCTTGCGTCTATACTAACAAGCTCACCTGGTGCAATCTCGCGCTCAAACGTGGCGCTGACGGTGTCGAGTGCACACGTCTCTGAGGCGATGACGTAGCTGCCATCGGCGAGGCGCCCCATCGAGAGCGGTCGAATGCCACAGCCATCGCGGAAGGCAATAAGCTTGTCGCGCGTTAGGAGCGTGCAAGAAAAAACCCCCGTAAACAGGGGGTAGCAGGCGACTATGGCGTCCTCGATTGACATGCCATCGTCGAGTTTTTGGCCTATGGCGGCTGCCATCATGCCAGAGTCGTTGAGGTGGCTTGTCGGCACGTCGTGCTCTTTGAGATAGGTCTTGAGCGCACTCACATCGGGCAAATTGCCGTTGTGAGCAAGGGCAAACTCATGGGTTGCGTTGTAGAGTGGTTGGTTGTGCCTGTCGCTATGCCCGCCTGAGGTCGAGTAGCGGTTGTGCCCGATAGCGATGTGCCCGGGCAAACGCTTGAGGTCTGACTCGCGGTAAACGGTGGTGACGAGGCCATTTTCGGCGTGCCGATGAATCTGCTTGCCGTCACTGGTTGCGATGCCAGAGCTTTCCTGACCGCGGTGCTGCAATGCGCAGAGCCCATAAAATGACAAACGAGCCGCTTCTGGGCTCGCTGTAAATATGCCAAATACGGCGCACTTCTCGGTCAGCTGCATATCATCTTGCACCATTGGCATCAGACATCTTCTCCCTCTTTTGAAACTAATACAAACGGGTCTACCCATTACGGCTTCCACCAAAGCCTCACATATCTATAAAAATAGTAGTCTTTTACGCTCATTAACGCAACCCAAAAATCCGACATTAGCTCAACTGTGGTACATTACATTGCTATACCCGTCGGTATGATTAGGACACTTTTTCACTCAGCAGTCTTCATGATTGTGCGCGACGCAGCAGGTAGGGTGCTCTTGCGCCGCCGTACCAACACCGGTTTTATGGATGGAAAAGTCAACAATGCTTAGCGCCCACGGCGGTTACCATAGCCCGGTTGCTGCGTACTGGGTGATCGAACCTGTACATAAGCTGGGCCATGATACTGACCAGTCTTTTGGACAAGCGGTTTTTTGATAAACGATGTATGGAGGGGTAGCCTACCTTTTTGCCCCATCATAGAGTATGCAATTGGGTGGATATCGCGCCCTTCCAATGCGAAACCAGCCAGCGCTGCGACGCGGTGCGTGTTTGAGCCATTTTCCTTAACTACGAGATAGAGATTTTTCAGCCACCATAGTTCGAGCATCCAGCCATTTAGTTGCCTAGTGATGTCTTGAGCCGCCTGCTCAAGCCTGGCGGTATCAGTCTTTCCTGTCCTTTGGGCTACTTGATTTGAGACGGTGAATTGAGTCGTGTTTTGCACAAACCGTGCAGCTATGTCGGCTGAATCAGTGTTGTGTGGTTGCATTGCGTCTACAAAAAAATCGCACAGCAGGGTAAGCGCAGGACAAATCATTTTGCCAAGGTCGTCAGTTTGCTTTGCGGTACGTGCATTACGACCACCAAGAAAAATCAACTTCTCACCCCGCATATTTATGGGCTCGAGCGCATGAGTCGATAGAATTTGAGGTAACTTCTCGGGTGTAATTGGCATGACGGTGTAGGCTAATAGTGACGCACTGTATCTTGTATATGTTGTCGTTGTTGTGCGCAGTGTACGTCCGCATCTATTACAATGCCGAGACCTACTTTAAAAGCAACCACGGAGGCATTATTATCAGAAAACCTATCGACCAACGTCGAAACAGCATCACTACCAATGGATAGTTTGAGATAATCGATACCGGCCATACTGTGCTCAAAGAAAGCTCGTCTCGTCATTCGTGGTGTTCTCTGTGACTTTTGAGGATATTCTCGTCTTGAGAGGTAATGATGTATCTCTCGAACTTGTCGCGTATTGAAGCGGCCATTTACGTCTTCCTTTGGGGCTATTATCGCTATGCCAACGAGCAATCCAAGCCTATAATTCGACGCATTTTGGCCATCTAGCGCTGAATTGCACCAGCTTCTCTCTGGCAATTGCTCCAAATCTCTATACTTTTCTGTCCAAGCCAAGTTTGAATTTTGTTGTTGGGCTTGCGTGAGTAAATCAGTAAATTGCTCTAGGCTCAATGAAACTTCTTTTTCTCCGTTAGGCGTGAACAGGCTCGGCCACAAGGATATACACGATGCTGAGTAGCCTGGTAAATTTAGCTCTGATCCAGAAGTGCCAGTAATCATGAATCAATTATAACCCCAAAATAAAATAACGCAATATGCAAAAACATCACGTTATTACTAA
>CAYZFT010000029.1:0-15668 GCA_964477925.1 uncultured Candidatus Saccharibacteria bacterium | reverse complement strand
AATAGCACGGTGCCGTTTTAATAAAAAAGACTCCTTTACGGGAGTCTTTTTTATTCGTATAACGTAGTTACCGATAGTCTGATATGAATCTCACGAATATTCACACATTTCTCGCCATCTGAACCAAGAAAATGAACTACTTATGAAAAAAAACTAGGCTGAAAACTTATAGTTATTTCCCTCAGAGCTGTTTACGGGGCCTTAAAAACGCGCGGAGTCGCTTATCTGCATATGTTCTTTGATGCAGGCGGTAAAAAGCATCTGAAGGTCTTAGAATGGATATTATCGAACAGCATTCTCGGTTTTTTCGTGGTGGTATCTTGGCTAAACACAAAAAGGAGTTTTGTGTAAGATTTTTTACAGGTGTTGTAAATGGTACACATAATGCTACAACGTTTTGTTGGTAACAGAGGTAGAACGTAGCAGATTTTACGGCTATTACCCCTGTTATTTTGTTGACGGCCCCTAGGCAAACACCGTATTATTGAGCATGTACGATTCTATCTATTTTTAGATAGGTACAAAACAAAAAAAACAACATAAAAATAAAGGAGTTACGCAATGCGTACAAAAGCAAGTTTGTTCGTTGCGCTGTTAGCAGCCGTGGCGGTAATTATACCGATCGGTTCTGCTTCAGCAGCAACAAACCCAACACTATCACAAATCATTACTGCCGGGACACTGTCTGTTGACATTGTTGACGGCGCTGGTGCAGCTATTACTAGCCCAACAGTAGCATTCCCGGCAACAAACTTTTCGTTTAGCTGTCAGCCATCAGTGGCTACCTTTGGTGACGCGAGCCAAAAAATCGCTGTCAAAAACCCACTTGCTGGCGGTGTTAAGGTTGACTTAAATGCAGTCACACCAGCAACCGATAAATGGACGAGTGGTGGCAACAATTATAAATACAACGACGCTACTGGCGCTGGTTGTACGAGTGGTCAGCTAGTAGTTGGCGCTGGTACCTTTACGAAAAAAGCTGGCGTTGGTACTCCTACACAGACTACTCCTGGTGGCGCATTTATTGACGACCAGCCTGTCACTTTGTTGAACAACACGGGTACCGTTCGGTACGAAGCAGAGCTAACTGGCTTCCTTTTGACTCAGCAGATTCCTGCTGAACAGGCACAGGGTACCTATAGCTTGCCAATGAATGTTACCTACATAGCTCAATAAGCAAATAAGTTTACGGCGATAATACGCTGGAAATGGTAAGCAAAAGCATGTACAGTAAAGAGCAAGATGAGACAAAAACTTTTAAGAGTACTCTTGCTAGCAAGCTTCACTACCTTGCTCTTTACTGGCACACAGCTAGCATCTGCATCTGCGACTATCGGCATTAGCCCAGCGTACCCGCGCAAGGATAATGAACGTACTTCCAATATCTATGTGCACACAATAAAACCCGGTGAGAGCATAAAAGATGGCGTGCGTGTATATAACTACTCAAAAGAGCGGAAAACAATACAACTCCGCACGGTAGATTCCATCCAGGCTGTTGACGGTTCTTTCTCTTGCCGCCAAGATGCTGAAGCACGTAAAGAAGTTGGTGTATGGGCTAAGTTTGATGCTCCAAAAGTCACTCTCGAGCCGGGGGCTAACAAAGTTATAGATTTTACCATTTTAGTACCAAAGGGTGTCTCACCAGGTGAGCATGGGGGGTGTGTAACGGCTCAAGATGACGACAGCTTTGCGGCTAAGAGTGGCGCGGGCATACAACTCGGTTTTCGCTCAGCAATACGCATGGCAATTACGGTGCCGGGCAAAATCGTCAAAGAGCTAACCTTACAGCGCGTTGATGTGAAACGCATCGATTCTGGAGACTACACAGTCTCTCCAATCGCTAAAAACACTGGTAACGTCTCGCTAGACTTAAAAACGCGTGCGCAGGTTGTAGATGTCTTCGGGCGAGAATCACCCATCCAGACTGCTGAGTATCCTATTATGCGTGACACCACCACAGGGTGGGCATTTAAGTTCACTCGCCCATACTGGGGTGGATTATATAAAGCTCGAACCTCTATAAGCTATAACGCTGACCCTACTGCGGGTCTTGGTGAGCATGTCAATGACTCCAAAAAAATCCGCAAAGACACGAACTATTTCTATATGCTACCAGCATGGCCAGCAGCGCTTGTCGAGATTGCCCTGCCACTCTTTATTATCTTCTGCATCGTGCTGTTGTTGCACCGCAAGCGCCGCAAGCGTCAAGTACGCACCAAGTGGCAGCAGTACACAGTCAAGCAGGGCGATACCGTGACAAGCCTTGCAGAAGAGCGCAAAACCAATTGGAAGCGAATCTCGAAGATAAATAACCTGAAAGCGCCATTCCTGTTGCAGCCAGGGCAGCAAATTCTACTGCCGCCAGCGCCAAAACAGCCAGAAGACTGGTTGGTCGAAGCTGCACAAGCACACACCCAGCCGACTGAAGCTGTTGCGACATCCCAAGCTGCACCGAAAGCATCATCACCGGCAGTAGCACCTACACCTAGTCGTTTGCCATTACCAAGAGTCCCATCCGTTAAGGCTGCGCCGGTAGCTTCTGAGTGGGCATCTCCGCGAGATGATACGCACGACTCAGCTGCCTATGATGAATACGGTGAGCCAGTACCAGACTGGCGCGAAGGTGCAGATGACGAAGAGATTGAGAAGATTGAGCATATTGATGGCGCTAGTTTCGCTGTTCAGTACCGTGCAGATTGGGATGAAGCAGAGGAAAAATCTGCCACGAAAAAACCAGCAAAACGCTCAACTAATGCAAAAAAGCGTACGCAAGTGGCGCGCAAGAAAAAGACACCTAAAAAGGCATCATAACCATGAACCAGTCGCACTCCACAAGAACCAAGTGGCAGTGGCTCAACTTTGGGGCGATAAGCCTGTTGGTGGTACCGCTACTATTGGCCTTGGCGCCAGTGCAGAAGGCAGGCGCTATAGCTAAATTGGTCCAGGTGCAAAGCCTTGCAGCAAATGGCACTACTGTTTCAGCGACCCTAAGTCCTGCGGCTAAGAAGAATCATTTATTGGTGATTATTTGTGCTGCGCGAACCGTCGTGGCTTTTACGACTCCAGCTGGTTTTACAGCTGCAAAATCAGAGCTGACAGTTGCGCCGGTACAGGCGATTTATTATAAAGTTGCGGTAGGTGGTGAGACGACCTTCTCATGTGCAGGTGGCGGCACGGCACGACGCGGTATACAGCTCTACGAATATTCTGGTACCGCAACTACGAGTCCGCTCGAAGCCGTTAACGCTGTTACATCGACAGGTAGCACTGCAACACCTTCTTCGGGGTCAGTCACAACGACTAGTGCCAATACATTGCTGATTGCCGGTGTTGTGATGGTGAGTAGCGGCACGGGGTTTAGTGCATGGTCAAACACGTTTACTGAGCGAGCTGATTTTACCAGCACGGCACGATTTGGTGGTGCGGACCGCTATGCGACGACTGCGGGTACGTACTCTACTGTGGCGACCAACAGCGCTGCATCGAAATGGCGCGGACAAATTGCAGCTTTTAAATTATTGCCGATAGCATTGTCGGCAGATATTGTTGACGCAAGCAATGTGAGCGTTGTAACGCCAAGTATATCGTTTGCAAATATGAATTTTAATTTTGCTTGCCAAAGCAACACCGCTACCCTTGGCGTTAGCGCGCAGCAGGTGAGGGTATTTAACACAACCTCAACTGCAACCTGGACACTTAGCATTGCGGCAACCAGCGGCGCAGCGGCGCTTTGGACAAATGGCGGGACGCGGACGTACGATTTCAACGACCCAACCGGCACAGGTTGTAATGACGGTGCTGATGGCGATAGCGTGGGAGGACAATTGAGCGTTAACCCCACGGTTGCAACTATTACGCCTGATGCAAGTTGTAGCAATACTGGTGTCACGGCAGGTGCGAGTACTGCGTTTAATCAGGGTGTAACGGACTCAATTGTGCTGGCAACAGGTAGCGCTTCGGCTGAGGTTAATTGTATGTGGAACATTACAGGGATTGGAATATCACAGAAAATACCAGCAGAGCAGTCAGAATCATCGTACAGCATTGGCCTAACTATGACATTGGTGGCAAGCTGATGAATATATTAAATATAAAACGTATGTCGTTTTGGGCCGTTATCATTACTTGGGCTATCATTTTCTGTTTGGCACCAACTGCTAGCGCAAGTAGCAAGGTGAAGATGAAGCAGCTCATTGTACCACTAAACTGCTTGTTCGACGAAGTCAACGATGGTAGCGGGGCGGTAGTTTATTTGACTCCTGAAACGTGTGGCACGCTCATACGAACTCAGCTGCCGACACCGACGCCAAGTTTACCAGCGCAACCACAGCCGGTACCATCTGAGTACTATTCGGGCAGTACCTACCTCGATAACTATGGTGGCAGTAAAAACCAAAATGGCTACATGCTCGTGGTGCGCCCCGGGATTGTATATAGCTTCCGATTGCCGGGCGATAGCCCAGTTGGCCCGCCGCGAACGCTTGAGATAACGAGCATACAAGATGGTGCGGTTACGGTGACATTTGGGCCAGGCGACCGGCAGGTTATATTGCGTGAAGGCCAGCGCTTTCGAGCTAACATAGCATATGATGATGAGCCTGATGTAGAGATTACCGTGCTACGTATCCAGAATGATGGTAGTGCGGTCATACATGTTAAATTCTTGGAGCAATCACGCTTGGTTGGGCGGGTAATCGAGACCAATCATACCATGATTGCGTTTGCCATTCTTGCGCTATTGGTAGGTGCGGCACTGTATGTGCATGCACACGCCCGCTACCGAACCCGACACTTACGCCGACGAAGCGATGGGTGGCACGTAGAAGAAACTATAAAATAGTATTGACGTAACCGCTTTGACATGATAGTATAAGCATAATTCGAAAGGATAAGAGGGTTTCTGGGCTGCTTGTGAGGCAGCGCGGGAGCCCTTTTCTTTTGGAGCAGCACTAATTAACGGGAGGTGTTTCTCATGGCAGGAACGAAGGCAGGCGGTCGCGCAGCGGCTGCAACCAACAAAAAAAAGTACGGTAGCGATTTTTACGCCAAGATTGGCGCAAAGGGCGGTACGAATGGCAAAACTGGTGGCTTCGCCGCTGGTGAAGCTGGTCGCCAGCGCGCACGTGTCTACGGTGCAATCGGTGGTCGCATTAGCCGCCGCACCAAGAAAACCGCGTAAATACTACGCTTTTGTGCAAAATAAGCCTTGAGAATATCAGGGCTTATTTTTTATGCTTTTAAATCGAAGTCAATACGGCAGAAACAATATCTACGACGGCGTTCATTGCTCGCTAGTGTTGCGCTTCGGGATGGAATGTAGGGACGAATAGTTGCAAAAAGCAGAAAATGTATTAAAGTATTGACAAAATCGGAGAGAGAAAGAGTAGTATTGGGGTGTTAACTTAATCTCATAAGGACACAACGACTATGGCATTTGTACCAGAATCGAATAACCCCCGCGAGCGCCGTGCATATACTCATATGCAATTGGCTACAGCAAGGAGCACGGGCAAGCTATCTGATTTACTTAGCGCAGCAAGCACTGCCAAGAAACTTACCGGCAAGAAAGCTGAACGTTCCGGGTTCGAAGGGGCTGTACGCAATATCGCTTTAGTCGATACGGCGACAAGGGTTATAGTAGAAAAAACTACCGCAGTGATTGACTCAACTCCTGTACGGCGGGGACCGGAGTGGTCGGATACGGTTGCTGTCGAAGCCTACAGTCCTGACTATACTCCCGACTTAGCAACAACGGGCGTAAGTATGGCGCGACTTCAAAGGTCATCTGGTAAAGATTTTGGTGAAATGCGCATTGTTCAAATGGATGGCGATAGATTGCCACATATAATTCCAACACAGGGAATTCGTTTTAGTGACGAGCGACCAGTTGACGTTTTGGCTACCCGTTCACTGCCAGATGGCCTACGTGCCCAATTAGCTGAGATGGTCTCAAGAGTTGTAGTTAAGTAAGTAGCCAATTGTATTACTTCTGTCGCCTATATGGGCGGCAGAGGCGGCTGCGCGTGACGTGCCACTCGGTGTGACAGTTGAGGCAGCGGTAGGTGTGTTTATCGGCTTGAAGTGATCGTTCGAAGCAGGTAGGGCAGGTGCTCCGTAGGTGTAGCCAGTCGCGGTAACTGTCGAGGCAGGTCTGCACGTAGTTGTCATCTATCGTCACGCCGTATTTCTTGGCAAGCGTGTGGGCTTGTTGCCAGGCATCAACCTCAATTTTGAGCAGCTCAATATCTGTTTCAAAATCGGTATGATTCAGCAGCGCGTGACCAAGCTCGTGCAGCAGTGCCCAGGTGCCGCGTATATCGTCTTGGTCAAATGCTTTGTAAGATACGAGTTTGCTGCCAGCATGCCACGAAAATTGCGATGACTCAACGAACTCTATAGCAGGGTAGTCAGATTGTATGTCGGCGAGAATAGAGTTAGTCTTTTGTGATGTGTTGTTTGGCATAGTCATAACATCCATACGCGACTGCCTCGTCGGGTCGCTGTGCGGGTAAAATTGGGGGGATTGTGAGGAGCGGTGTCTCGAACTTTTTCAAATCTTCGACGAGGAAATCGTGGAATTTTGATAGGTAATGACCGGCACCACCGCCGATAACGATAACTTCGGGGTTTAAGATAGCGATTAGTTGTATAAAACCAGGCACGAACGTTTTTACAATCTGCTTCCAGGTAGCATGGTCATTGATTTCGCTTGCCATTTTGCCATGGACGCGTACGATAGCGCCACCTGAGCCAAACGTCTCCCACGGGACATACTTGCCGTCTCGTTCAAATAGCATAGTGCGCCCGCCACCGTCACCGATGCTTGGGTCGAGTTTGCCGTCAACGGTCATGCCGATGCCAATACCCGTACTGATGGTGACATACAGCACGCGGCGATAGGCGTGTTTGAGTAACATCGCTTCGCTCAGGCCTGCCAGTTTGGCGTCGTTTTCGGCCAGCATGGGGCAGTGCGTGATGCTATGCACGTCGTGAATGATGGGCATGTTTTCCCACGGTAAATTGCCGAGCTTTATGAGTGTCCCCTTTTCGCGGTCGATATGACCGGGTACAGCAACGGTGCCAGCTTTGAACTCTTTGCTATCGAGCCCCTCGACAGTTTTGCGTAATTCAGCCAGAAATTCGCTGTAATCTTGTGGGGTCGGGAACTTGATGGCTTCTTTGATAACACCCTCATTCGTGAGCGCAGTGACTAGTGTTTTTGTGCCGCCGATGTCGATGCCTATGTACATGTTTTTGAATCTCCCACCTATTATGTTCTTTGACTATAGTGTAACACCGTGAGGGCCGTTTTGAACACGCTACTTTGTGGGTCTTACGATTAAACGAAAATTAATGTAGCGAGTTGATAACTTGGTGGTATATCACCCCTTTACTTACAGATGGGGAACAGGGTATAATAGGAGTAATCTTTCAGAGGTGTTTTGTGTGATTGATTCACACAAGGTGTCTCGAGAGAAATACACTACAAAGGAGGCATCGTAAGAACATGCCAAAAACTACATCAACTTTAACTATGGATGAACTGCTCGAGGGCAGCGATATCAAACAGCTCATCACGGGTGAAACCGTCGAGGGAGTTGTTAAGGCTATCAAGAAACACCAAGTCTGGATTGATCTCGGTCCCCGCGGTGTTGGCGTCGTTATGCGCCGCGAGATTGGTCATGGCCAAGCACTCGAAGAGGGGCAGGCGGTTACTGTTAGCGTTATTGACCCTGAAATGGACGAGGGCTATGCACTTCTCAGTATGCGTCGAGCCGCCAAGGACCGCGGCTGGGATGAACTGCAGCGTGTCTTTGAAGCAGGCGAAATCATCGAGGTCAATGCGTATGACGCAAACCGCGGTGGACTCCTCGTCGAGCTTGAAGGCATTCGTGGCTTCTTGCCGGTGTCACAGCTGGCAGCGGGTCATTACCCACGCGTCAGTGGTGCCGACAAAGACGAGATTTTGCAGAAGCTCAATGCGCTGACTAGTCAGCCGTTGCGCGTCCGTATCCTCGACGTCAGCCGCAAGGACAACAAGCTTATCTTCTCCGAGAAGGAAGCGGTCAAAGACGACATGCAGGCTCGCTTTAGTGAGCTCAAGGTCGGCGACGAGGTTGAAGGCGTTGTTACCGGTGTTATCGACTTCGGCGCATTCGTCAATGTTGACGGCATCGAAGGCTTGATTCACATTAGCGAAATCAGCTGGGAACGCGTCGAAAACCCACGCAACTACGTCAAGGTTGGGGAGGCTGTTAAGGCAAAAATCATCGCCATTGACAAGGATCGACTTTCTTTAAGCCTCAAGCAAATGAGCGAAGACCCATGGCTAAAAGAAGTCAAATCGTTCAACAAGGGCGATAAGGTTGAAGGCAAGATTACACGAATTACACCATTCGGTGCTTTCGTGCAGTTGAGCCCGAGCGTAGAGGCACTTGTTCACGTGAGCGAAATGGGTGACGAAGACAGTATTGACCCTGAGAAAATCTTCCAACTCAATGAGAAGAAGACTTTCAAGGTGCTCGATATCGACACGGCAGCCCGCAAGATTTCTTTGAGCCTTAAAGGGGCCAAGTAATAAATAGGGCGTAGGGTTCAGGGTGTTGGGCGTAGTCTTATAGGCGAAACCCAATGCCCCAAACCCAGCATCCGATAAAATAAGGAGCTTCCAAGCAATGGCAACAACCATTTACATCGAAGAAACTACCACGGTTGGTGCCCTAGCTGAGCAACTCCGCCTGCCAGTAACACGCCTTATTGGTGAGTTATTTAAGAATGGTATTATGGCGACTATAAACGAGCGTCTTGATTTTGATACGGCACAGATTATCGTCGGTGAGCTTGGGCTTGACGTCGAGCTTGTGCACAAGGCTACCGAAGAAAAAACCACCGCCAAGCGTGAAAAAGCGCCAGCTGGTGCAAACGCAACGGAACGCCCGCCAGTCGTTGCGGTGATGGGGCATGTTGACCACGGTAAAACATCGCTGCTCGATGCAATTCGCGGCGCTGCTGTCGCCAAAGGCGAAGCTGGCGGGATTACCCAACACATCTCGGCGTACCAAATAGAACACAAAAATCGTTCGATTACATTTCTCGATACTCCTGGTCACGAAGCGTTTGCGGCTATCCGCCAACACGGTGCCGACCTAACCGATATTGTTATTATTGTCGTTGCAGCCGATGACGGCGTGAAGCCTCAGACGATAGAGGCCATTCGCTATGCGAAAAACGCCGGCACCAAGATTGTTGTCGCCATCAACAAAATGGACAAAGAAGGTGCGAACCCGGGGCTGGTTATGGGCCAACTCGCCGAGCAAGGTGTTGTGCCTGACAATAAGGCATGGGGCGGGGATGTACCCATGATTGAAGTCAGTGCCAAGACTGGTGCCGGTTTGTCCGACCTGCTCGACACGCTATTACTCGTATCTGACATTGACGAGCTGAAGGCCGACGCTACTGCACCGGCACGGGGGCTCATTATTGAGGCCCACCAAGAGCATGGCCGTGGCCCTGTGGCACACGCGCTTATCGAAGAAGGCACACTCAAAGTTGGTGATTTCGTTCTAGCCGGCGGTACCTACGCCAAAGTCCGCAACCTTGAGGCGACCAATGGCAAACCTGTCAAAAGTGCCGGCCCATCGACGCCAGTTGTCATTAGTGGGTTTAAGACTTTGCCAGAGTTCGGCGACGAATTTGAGGTCATAAACGGCGAGCGTGAAGCACGTGAGCGCTCGGCACAGGTAGCTGAAGAGCGAGCACACGGGGGCGGCCGCAGCGATATGAGCAGTAGTGAACTACTCCGTATCATTAGTCGAAGCGACAAGCTACAAGAATTGCCAATCATCATTAAAGCCGATGTACAGGGTTCATTAACCTCTGTGGCTGATAGCCTGAAGGCAATCGACACCGATGAAGTTGCTGTCACGATTGTGAGCTCGAGTGTTGGCGTCGTCAACGAGAACGATCTGCATCTGGCTCGTAGCTCTGGCGCGATTATCTATGGCTTTAACACCTCAGTCGCAACAAATATCAAGCGTCTTGCTAACCGTGACAAGGTCTCCATTCGACTCTATAACGTTATTTATGAGCTTATCGATGATGTGAAGACTGGGCTCAGTGCGCTACTTGCACCAGAGATTACCGAACGCGAGATGGGCGAACTCGAGGTCAAAGGCGTCTTCAAGACGACGAAGTCAGACATTATTTGTGGCGGTGAGGTGAAGGCTGGCAAGCTGGTTGTACCTGCAGAAGTGCGCATTAAGCGAGGCAAAGAACAAATTGGTCAGGCGAAGCTAAAGGGCCTCAAGCGCGGCCCGAATGCTGCCACTGACCTCGTCGAAGGCGAAATGGGCGGTATCGAGCTTGCGACGACTAGCCGTATTGACCTACAAATTGGCGATAAGCTTGAATTTTACGTTGTTGAGACGAAAGAAAGGGCGTTATAATACAGCTATGCTTAAATTAGACAATAACTTACTCGATGAGCTTGGTCTTGGCACCTTGCCCGAAGACCAAAAGCGGCAAATGCTGCAACATATCTACGAAACGCTTGAACTGCGTGTGGGCACGCAGCTCGCAAACCAGATGACAGACAAGCAGCTCGAAGAGTTTGAGCGCTTTATCGATGCCGGTGGTGATTCCAACCAGGCACAGGCGCTGCAATGGCTCGAGTCTAACCTGCCAAATTACAAGCAAGTTGTTCAGGAAACGTTTGACGCGCTTAAGGTAGAAGTCAAACAAATGGCACCGCAACTTCTTGCTGCGGCCGCACAGCAACCAGCCGTAGGCGCCCCACAAGCTGCAGTCGACCCAATGGTCGCGTACCAGACTCCACCGACGCAGCAGTATCAGACGAGCGCGCCAGCGCCACAGCCCGTACAACCAGTCGCGCAGCCAATGCAGCCACAGCAACCCAGCTACGCCCAGCAGCAAGTAATGCCTCAGGCACCGGCACCGCCGCCAGCGACACAGGATATGCCGTCGCAGCAGGCTGTTGATAACCAGGCGTGGCAGCAGCAACCTGTTCAGTCGCAGCAAACGGTCCAGCAGCCACCACAGCAGCCGACACCATCCCCGGTTTTTGCCCAGCCTCAATCCGTACCCGTTCAGCCACTACAGCAATATCCTCAGCAGCCCGCACAAGACACTACGGCACAACAAGCTCAGCCGTGGCAACCACAACCAACCCAGTCAGCCCCTCAACCGCAACAGTGGCAGCCACCCCAGCCGCCAGTTGACCCGTCGCAGCAGCCCCCGCAAGCAGCTTAATAAGAGGGTAATGTCAGCTTCGTGCAATTATTGAAACAACTTCGCTATTACTTGGTCGCCAGCTGCTTATGTTTATTTGTTTTGACACTCCAAATGAGCGGCGTGGTATCGTTTGGCAAGCTAGTTAACAAATTTTCTCCCTGCGTCCAAAATCCTGTCGACTCGGCGCCCTGCTATATTGGCACGGACATAGTGTTTGAACTTGGGCTGTTGCTCGCCTTGGGGGCATTGCTTATCATGACAACGGTTAAGATAGTGAAGTATCTGCGCAGGGCCTAGTTTTTCACGGGGCCACCTTATTTAAATTGTTTTTCCTTGACTACTTACTTTGTCAGCAGCTATGCTATTCGTGATGGGGCATTAGCTCAGTTGGCTAGAGCGCGGCATTCGCATTGCCGAGGTCGGCGGTTCGACTCCGCCATGCTCCACCATTCTTCGTAATTTATTTCCGTCTTTATAAATCTTTGCCGTAGCCGTTAAGAAAAGCGGTGGCGGGCATGTCGGGTTTGCTGGCAGGCTTAAGGGCGTCAATGACGAGTATGTCTTTAGCGGTGGGGACGCAGAGTTGTTTTTTGTACACAAACGGCATACCAATGACCAGCTCTGAATCTTGCACTTCTGATTGATGTAAGACGTGTGCTTTGGTAATAACAACCTCTTTACCGGCAATTGACGTACGGCTCTTTGGCCATTCGGCAAACGCTCGAATCTCGCGTTCGAGTTGCACGGCGGGTTTCTCGAAATCGAGCACACTGTCGGTTTTACTGAGTTTTCGCGTGTAGCTTGCGCGCGCGGGGTAATCAAAATCTGTTATCAAATCGTGTAATTTTTCTTGTGGGATGTGCCCTTCGTCATTTCCTGTAATGTATCCTGGTAGTAAATCACGCAGCAAGCCATAGCTGAGTTGAGTAAGGTTGTGTGCCAGCTCGGGGCCAGTTAGCTTGTCAATGTCCCCATGTACGCCAATACCCAGCACGGGCCCCTCGTCCATGGCAAGCACGAGATGCATGAGGGTGACACCCGTTTGTTTCTGCCCCGAAAGGATGGCGAATGTGATGGGGTCGGCACCGCGCAACTCTGGTAGCAGACTAAAATGACTGTTGATGATACCAAGCGGAAAGGCGTCGATGACGTCTTGTGAGACGATAATACCGAAATCTATTAAGACCGCTACGCGGCTTTTAAATGTTTGGGCTGCAATCTTTTCTGATACATCAGTCTGATTTGTGACATAGATGATTGGCGCACCGATTTTTCCTGCGAGATCTAAAACGGGGAAGCTGCCTTTATGACGCTCGGGTTTTGGCTTGGTCACAACAGCTTCAATCTCAAAAGAGCGTGTGAGTAATTCTAACGAAGCAGCAGCAACAGGGCCGGTCCCAAAAAAGACGATTGAGGGCTTAGCCCCAGAGTTCGGCGTTGTCTCGGATGTCTGTGTCATAATCGAGTTTATCGAGCTTTCCGTCTTTGGTTAGAACATAAAACGCTTCGTGGTCATCTTTGATATGGTCAACAAAGGCAATGCCATTCGTGTGGTCAATTTCGTGCTGGAGTACCCGCGCCAGAAAGCCCTCGGCCGTAACGCGAAACTCGCGGCCGGTTAGGTCGAGTGCTTTCATACGCACGCGGCTGTAGCGGGGGACTTTGCCATACACATTTTTTACACTGAGGCAGCCTTCGTAATCTTCGAGCAGTTCGCCTTCATACTTGGTAATTTCGGGGTTTATGAGAACCTTGAATGTCTTGTCGGTTTTGTCATCAAAGTTATTGCGCACGACTACAACGCGGTACAATTGGTCAATTTGTACAGCCGCTAGCGCGACGCCGACTTCATGGTCGCGACTGGCTTCCCAATCGAGGGTAGCCGCCTCCATTTGGGCGATGAGCTCTTTAATCTCGTCGCTGACAAGACCAACTTTTTTCGAGCGTTGGCGGAGGTGAGGGTTGGGTAGGGTGATAAGTTTTGTATCCATTGCTAAAAAGTATACAGCATCGTCAACATTTAGCAGAGACCAAACAGATTACGTGCGCACCTATAACAGGTTAACCGGGTCAATATCGTGGGTCCAGCCTGAGGGGAGGAGCGATATAATCTGAAGTAGGGCGGTGCGTGACGGGCTTTTTACTATCAGTTGCCAGCAGTATTTCCCACCTTCACGGGGGTGAAAGGCTGGCGCGGGGCCTTCGATAATTATCTTAGGGTAGAGCACTTGTAGCTGCCTGCATAGTGCTATTGCACTTTTCTCGGCACTGGCACTAGTGGCGCGTAGGTTTGATAGCTTTAGGAGGTAGCAAAAGGGCGGAAACGCATAGGTGCGCCGTTCGGCGAGCTCATGGTCATAGAATGCACGCCAGTTGTGGGCAAGTGCAGCCCGGATGATGGGGTGGTCAGGGCTGTACGTCTGCAAAAAAACGTGCCCACGACGATGGCCGCGCCCAACACGACCGATAACCTGGTGTATGAGCTGGTAGGTGCGTTCGTTGGCGGTGTAATCTGGCATGATTAAGCCACTATCGGCGTTTAGTATGCCGACGACCGAGAGCTGGGGCAGGTCGAGCCCTTTAGTAATCATTTGTGTGCCAATAATGATGTCGACCTCACCGCTGCGTAATGCGTCGAGCTGGTGCTCAATCTGGTCGAGCTTGGTGGTGTCGGTGTCGAAGCGGCGGAGCCGAGCGGCAGGGAAGAGCCTCTCAACTTCTTCAACCACCGCCTTGGTACCAATAGTCTTGAGCACGATTTCGGTCTGACCGCAGTCGGGGCAACTTGGTGGTAACGGCTGGCTGCGCCCACAAATGTGGCAGCGCAGCGTGTGAGCATCGCCATGGTACGTCAGCGGAAGGTCGCAGTGCGGGCAGAGCGCGCGCCAACCGCAGGTGCTACAGAGTATGGCACTCGCAGTACCACGACGATTGAGAAATAGTAGCGATTGCTCACCGCGGCCGAGTGCTTCGCGTATCGCAACAAGGAGTGGTTGGCTGATGATGCGACTGCGACCATAAACGCTACTGTCGCGCAAGTCAACGGTGACGCTACTATTTGCGGCATGGTCGGACTGTGTGGCGAGCGATGTTAGCGGCACGACAGGACGGCCTTTTGCGGTTGCGACGTAGTAATCCTCGATATTGGGGGTGGCAGAGCCGCTGACGAATACCGCGTTGTGCAGCTGCGATAATTTGGCGGCAACTCGGTCGGAGCGGTAGTGAGGCGCACTGTCGCTTTTATATGCCTGGTCGTGCGATTCGTCCATAACGATGAGCCCGACATTATTTAACGGTGTAAATAGCGCCGAACGTGGTCCGATTACGATGACCGGTTTGGTTGAACTGAGCAGCTCATACCAGATGTCTCGCCGAGCGGCAGCCGTCAGGCGAGAATGGAGCACATATGTCCGTTCTGGCAGCGCGCCAAAGGCTTGCACGAGATGTTCGGTAAGGCCTATCTCGGGCGTGAGTATGATTACCGATTTACCCTCACCTAAAACGCGTTTTGCAAGCTCAACATATAGCCGTGTTTTACCACTTCCGGTGATGCCTTGCAAAAGATATGAGCCGGGCGTATCTATAGTTTCGAACGCGTTTTTTTGCTCGCTCGTGAGGGGCGGCAACGCATTTTTCGTTTCCAGGTTGCCTTTGGGGGCTTGTTCCTCGGGCTGCTTTGCGGTCTTTGGAAATGCGGTTGTCGGTGGCAAAAACTGTCGAACGATTACCCCGAGTGGGGCTGGGTAGTACTCGCGGAGCCACAGTAGCAGGGCTAGCACTTGCTGGGGGATAGGGGGTGAATCGGCGGCAGCGGCTATGGGCTTGGTCGAAAACGATGGCTTTGGCACTTCGCGTAGAATTAGCCCGAGTGCTGAGCGACTACGAAGACTGATTCGCACGACTCTGCCCGGAAGCAGTACGCCGTCCCGCGAATAGGTGAGCGCACCGTCGCCGTGAAACTGGCTGTCGCCAACTAAAACCTCATAGTACTTCATAGCTATTAGTATAGTCGATTACCGAGAGAAACGGGTCAAGGTCTGCTACTCCAAGGGTGATTATTTTTGAATATTCATCATTTTCGTCAAAAACAGTGTTGAAAATGTCGAGAAAGGCGGCTATACTACCTAACGTACGTTGTTGATGTGACAATGAAAAGCTTATGTGGAATAAGTAGGGAAAATACCAATGCTAGATGTTTTTATCACTTCCAGAGTCCGCCGCAAGATTATCGTAATCTATGCTAAATATCCTGATTTCAAGACGCATGTGCGCGGTCTAGCAAAGCTAATCAAAGAAGACGCCGGTAACATTCAGCGCGAGCTCAAGCGGCTTGAAAAAGTTGGCTTTCTCATGAGTGAAAAGCAGGGCAACACCAAGATTTACCACACTAACAAAGCATTCCCCATTTTTAAAGA
>CAYZFT010000028.1:0-15909 GCA_964477925.1 uncultured Candidatus Saccharibacteria bacterium | reverse complement strand
GCTTTACTCACGCGCTGCGCATGGTAGATGTCAAAAAATACGCCGTTGCTGGCATCGTAATCAACGACGAGTACGCCGATGGCCGTGATGTATCCTGGCTGTGGGATGTCAACTTTGACATTTTGCAGAAAAAAGTCGACACAATCTTAACTGGCGGTACGCGTGCGGCCGATATGGCCTTACGCCTCAAATACGACCAGGTTGCTACCAAAGAAATAATCGCAGAGCTCCCCCAGTTTGTTCTAGTACTTAATAAGGCAGGCAAGTCCAGCGGCGGGCGGGTTATACTCTTTTGTACCTACACGGCCATGCTTGAGCTCCGTGAGCTCTACAAACGCTACAGTAACGAGGTGTATGAGGTTGTCGTATGAGCACTAAACATCCCTCGAAATCTGCCAAGAAAAATACCAAGCCAAGCCTAGTTATCGTGCATTTGTACCCCAAGGAAATGAACATCTACGGTGATACGGGTAACACGCTGGTATTGCAGCGGCGAGCCGAGTGGCGGGGCATCGATGTCGATGTACGATTGGTCGGCGCGAATCAGCGAATTCCGGCCGACGCAGACATCATTTTGGGCGGCGGCGGCCAAGATGCCGGGCAGGGTGCGATACAGCACGACTTACAAAGCAAGGCACCCCAGCTTCACAAGTTTGCACATGATGGTGTCGTGATGTTGATGATATGTGGCATGTACCAGCTGTTTGGCCGAACGTTCATAACAGGGGACGGCAAGGTCATCACTGGCATAGGTGTGCTGCCACTCGAAACACGTGCCGGCGCCGAGCGCTTTATCGGCAACACACGCTATCAAATGCCATTTGGTGAGGTGGTTGGGTACGAAAACCACAGTGGTGTGACGACGCTTGATAGCCCAGCAGATGCTCTCGGCAATGTACTGCTCGGCGAAGGCAACAACAACTTTGACGGCACCGAAGGTTGTCGTGTGCAGAACGTCTTTGGTACGTATAGCCATGGGCCGGTTTTGGCCAAAAACCCGAACTTTGCCGACGAGCTGCTCCGTCTTGCCCTCGAGCGAAAGTATGGCAAAATCAAACTACCACCACTCGATGATACCATTGAAAATCTCGCTCACACCACCGCCGCCTCCCGCCCGAGGTAACATAATATTTACTGTCATCTCGACTGGATCCGCTAGCCAGCGGAGTAACGGAGAGATTCCCTCATAATGCTATACTACAGTCGCATGAAGACGTATTGGGTTTATATTGTCACCAACGCACAACGAACTGTATTGTATGTTGGTATGACTAATAATCTTGAAAGAAGATTATATGAGCACAGTGAGCGAAAAGTTGCAGGTTTTACGGCTTCATACCGATGTAGTTATTGGCTGTATTACGAGGAAACTCAGAATGTTGAAGATGCGATTGCCCGTGAAAAACAATTTAAAAAGTGGAGCAGGGCAAAGAAAGAAATACTCATCGATACTTTGAACCCGAACAGGGAAGATTTCTCCACTTCTCCGCAGGCTTGCGGATTCGGTCGAGATGACAGGTTTGGGTTGGGGCAACTTTCGACTAATGCTACAGTGCCCGCAGAGGATACACTATGAATTTGCTAGATGACTTGTCGGTTGTAAAAGGTGTTGGGCCGGCGGTCGAAAGGGCGTTGTTTTCGCTTGGCCTAAAGACCGTTGGCGATTTGCTCGACTATTTGCCGCGCCGCTACGAAGACTACTCGGTCGTAACCTCGATTGCGCGTTTGCAACCAGGGGTCACAACAATTATGGCTGAGCTCAAACAGGTGAGCGGGCGTTATGCGCGGCGCGGGTTGCACATCACCGAAGCACTCGTGAGTGATGAGACGGGCAGTTTGCGCGTAACGTGGTTTAACCAGCCCTACCGTGCTGCCGCACTCAAAGTTGGGCAAAAGTACTACTTTTCGGGCCAGTACGAGCTGAGTTACCAACGCATGCAACTGATGAACCCCAGCGCCGAAATGGTAGCCGACTTCACGCTTAACACCGCACGCATAGTCCCGGTCTACCGCGAAAACAAGAACATTACGAGCAAGCAAATCAGAAAAATCATCGGGCAATGTTTAGCGGTTGCCGACACGCTGCCCGAGACCCTACCAGCATGGCTTGTGCGCGATGCGCAGCTTATGAATCGTGCTGAGGCCGTGCGGGCGATGCACTACCCCGAATCAAGTGAGCAGCTAGCCGAGGCTAAGCGCCGACTTGGCTACGAAGAAGTATTTGAACTCTCACTGGCAAGCCTGCTCAATAAACAAGCGATTGCCGCCGAGCGTAGCCTAGCCATACCGTTCGATGAGCAGTTGGCGAAAGAGTTTGTCGGCCACCTACCATTCACACTCACCGACGATCAGCGCAAAGCCGTCTGGCAGATATACCTCGACATGCAACGGCCGCACCCGATGAACCGTCTCGTTGAGGGTGATGTTGGCTCTGGTAAGACAGTTGTGGCAGCTATGGCGGCAATCATGGCGATGCGCCAGGGCTACCAGGTCGCTGTAATGGCACCGACCGAGATACTTGCCTCGCAGCATGCCGAAACGCTCTATAAGCTCCTGAAACCACTCGGGGCAGCCAATCTGCTACTCGCGCTTGTCGGTAGTATGAAACCGGCACAAAAAAAGGCTGCCCATGCGCGTATTGCAGATGGCTCCGCGCAGCTGCTTGTTGGGACACACGCGCTCATTCAGGACGCGGTCGACATGCCACGGTTGGGGCTCATCATTATCGACGAGCAGCATCGGTTTGGCGTCGAACAACGCAAGGCGCTCATGGCCAAGGCAGGTCTGATGCCACATGTACTATCGCTCACAGCTACGCCTATACCACGCTCACTCGCGTTGACGCTGTACGGCGAACTTGATATTTCGGTTTTGCGCGAGAAACCCGCTGGCCGCCTGCCTATCGCAACCGAGCTCGTGCTACACGGCAGTCGCGATGCACTGTATAAACATTTGGCAGCCGAGATCGCATCGGGTCGGCAGTTGTACGTCGTGTGCCCACTAATTACCGAGTCAGATACGCTTGCCGCTCAATCGGTCGAGACGGTGTATGATGAGTTGCGGACAAAGTATTTCAAAAATGCGCGAGTAGGGCTGCTGCATGGCAAGCTAAAAGGTGCCGACAAACAAGCCGTCATGCAAGATTTTGCTGCCGGCACGCTAGACGTACTCGTTGCAACAACTGTCATTGAAGTAGGTGTTGATGTGCCCAACGCAACGCTAATGGTCATCGAATCAGCCGAGCGGTTTGGCCTAGCACAGTTACACCAGCTGCGCGGAAGGGTTGGCCGTGGCAGTCAGCAATCGCATTGTTACCTTGTGCTCAGCCCAAGTGTCGAGCCAAATAAGCGTCTTCGCGCCATTGCGACCAGTAATGATGGGTTCAAACTGGCTGAGTATGATCTTGAACTCAGAGGGGCGGGTGCGATTTACGGCGCAACGCAGCACGGCGCTCTCGACCTTCGCGTAGCCAAGCTCACCGACACCGAGCTGATAGCAGCAGCACGCAGCGGAGCAAAAGAATTCGTCGAGCGAGGCGAAAATCTGCTACAATATAGCGAGTTAGCAGGGCGCGTGTCTAAACTTCGCGCCGTCACCAATTTAAACTAAACATGTATTCAGTTTCAGCCGGCCTAAAATCTCTTCGAACGTTTGACGCGTGGTTTGGTGCGCACCAGCGTTTGGACCGGTTTGCACTTCGCCAACTCAAGACGCTCGTAACGGTCGACCAGTTGGCCGCTTTCCCCAAGGCCAAGCAGCTCATGGAGTTTGAGGGTATCAATGGCCCCGACGGAATCAAGATTAAAACTCCCGCACAAGGCGAACCATGGCATTTTTATAACCCCTATGACTCAGGCGACACGCAAATACTCGATATCATGCGTGGGCACTATAAAACACTGGTCACGGCACTGAAAAAAGGCAACGCAACTCGCGCCTCATTTGAGGCAGCGTGGCTGGCCCATGCCATTGTTGATGGCTTGACACCGGCGCACCACTACCCATATGAGAATGAATTGCTTAGGCTACGCGGTGGTGAGGGCATACATACCCGCAAAGGCCTCAAAGACAAAATTGTAATGCCCGGTGAGACGATGTTTGAGAAATTCAAAAATAACTGGGCGATGGTCGGCGACAAAGGCTTGCTCTCGACGCATATGGCCTTCGAGTTTGGTGTGGCGGTGCTGATTGTGCCCATGCGCAGCACGCGTAAAAAGAGCTTGAACGCTGCAGAGCTAAAGCTTGCGAGCTCTAAAGATGGTTTTATAAAGTATTTCCAAAAGCAGGCCAAAGACATTGCCGACCTCAATCTGTACAAGACCTACTATCAGTTGGGCTGGACCCCCGGCATGGTGCGTCGTGTGCGCAGCCAAATGGCACCGATGATTGTTAACACAGTCACTCTGGCGTGGTATGCGGCGATTGTCGAGGCGAGCAAATGAGAGTTGTTGCGGGGCGCTTCGGTGGCCGGATTTTTGACAGCCCGCGTACGCACCGTACGCACCCCATGAGTGAAAAGGCGCGTGGCGCCATTTTTAATGCCCTCGGGGACATCGATGGACTCAGCGTCCTTGATGCATACAGCGGTAGCGGGGCACTCGCTATTGAGGCCATCAGTCGCGGCGCAGCCCATGCGCTCGCAATCGAGGTCGACATAGAGGCGGTTAAGACCATATCGCGCAATATTACCGCTCTTGAGCTCAGTAATCAGATTACATGCCTGCGAAAAAATATCAGTGGTTGGTCGCGCAATAACATCGACAAAAAGTTCGACATCGTGCTCGCCGACCCACCGTACGACGACATTCGCCCCGACGTGCTTGAGCGCCTGACCGCCCATGTTGCCCCCGGCGGCCTGTATGTACTCTCGTGGCCTGGCAGCGAACAAATCCGCCCGTTTAATGGTTTTGAAGTCATAGCCCACAAACCCCTCGGTGACATCCAACTAGTCTTTTACCGCCATATTTAGTAAAATACCTTTCGTACCATCAGATACGCGGATGTGGTGAAATGGTAGACACGCTAGTTTTAGGAGCTAGTGCCGCAAGGCGTGAAGGTTCAAGTCCTTTCATCCGCACCAAACAAAAGCCCCAGCAAAAGCTGGGTTTTTTGTTTGGTAGGGTGACAGATTTGAACTTGAAACCCTAGGCGTGAAGGTGAAAACTGCCAGTAGCTTCGCTACGCAACAAACCGCAAGAATACCTTTCTGACTTGTGTCGCCCTCTACATATAATTAACAGTTAGTCGATTCTAGGTTTAGCTAAAAGGGGGTATCCACTGGCTGGGAAGACGCCCGTATTGAAGCTCGGCGCAAAACCATGGTACAGGTTGTTATATACTAGGGGTATGAAAAGCAGGAAAGCCCGTATAGCAGGTATAGGGTTGGCGGCTGCAGCAGGACTGATTTGGGCTATAATTAGCATCAATACCCCAAAAGCACCATTAGTTATTAGTGGGCGAGTTACGAGTATTAGTAACGAGTGCAATCTTGACGGGACGTGCTCGGTAACATTAGATGATTCACGCATGATTGTGACTGGCTGTGGTCTAGTGCCTAGGGGCGAAACATGCAAGACGTACGACCAGTCAAAATTACATGTCGGTCAGCTGGTAGAGGCAACTGTCACAAAAGTCCAGCAGGGGGTGTATGGTTTGGGTTGTGACACATGCATTGTTCGTGTCATTAGTAATTAGTTTGTCCAGCAAAGACATCCTGATCGCGTAATTGAAACTACCAGTAGCGTGCTACAATCACAATAGTTCAAGACTACTCATCTATGCGCAAAAGAAATAACATATCACAGAACATATGGCTGCTTACGCTCATAGCAGGGGCAGCTTGTGGTGTGCTGCCTGCGTTCTCGCGCATTGCATTAGAAAGTATGAATTCTGGCACGCTCACACTGCTACGCTACATATATACCGCAATAGCGATGATACTGCTCGCATTAGTCACGAAGGAAGTAATCGACTGGAAACATGTTGCAAAAGTGTTGCCTGTGTCTGTTCTCGCTGCGGTAAACGCTATTTGCTTTGCGGTAGGCATATGGTACATCCCGCCGTCTTCGATTCAGCTTCTGTACACCATTGTGCCGATGATTGTTGCCATATTATCATGGTTATATTTACGGCAACGCACAGATGCGGGCAAGATAGTCGGCTTGGTCGTTGGGCTAGCCGGTGTGGCATTAGTGACGGTAGCCCCCGTCATTCACGGTGGGTCGGCAATTCATTTCAACCTAGTAGGGACGGCGGTGGTATTTGTCGGCGCAATCAGTTTTTCATTTTATAGTGTTCTCTCAAAACAGGCACAGCAGTTCGGTACTCCAGGTGATATTTTGCTTGGCACTGCCATTGCAACAATCATTTGCCAAACCGTGCTCATGGTAGTAACTTCGTCACCGCTCACACTCTCTGACATAACGGCACGTTCTTTTGGGGCCTCGTTGGTTGTTGGGCTAATTGGTACCGCTCTCTTTTACTGGCTCTACCAGTACATCGTCAAAATTCGATCGCCTCTCAGTGCCTCGGTGATTCAGTATGTCAACCCGTTTTTTGGTGCGCTGTGGGCTTTCCTGGTAATTGGCGACAAATTATCACCGATTGCTCTGTTTGGCGGTTTGGTTGCGCTTGCTGGTGCGGCACAAGTAAATGGTGCATGGAGTCAGCTCGCACCTTATCTAGGCCAAAAGCGAAAACAGAATACGAAGTAGCAACTCTCACTATCCAAAAAGGCAAGCCATTAGTCCTACTATCGTGACTCGCAAATGTTTGGTCTATGGCGTCGTACCCAAGAAACCGCACTTGTTTTACTCGGGGATTTCCACCACCTCAGTACGACGCCACCTCCTCTAGAAGAACAGTCTTTGGCTCATGAGTAGGTGACCCCGGGAGGAGCACGATTCCCGCGTAAGTCGAGCATAGCTCCTTTGATAGCATAAGCCTTCACGTAGGAAACCGATGACTTTCGAGTTGAAGGCCACAAAACCGGAGCACGTGTAACGTTAGTTACGTTGACGAGAGGCTAGCGGGTTTTGGCTGAAAAGTTTTCACTCTGCGTTCGCGCCATACGTGACTCAGTGACTTATAAAGTGGTAAGATTGGTTAAGTTGTTAGGGTAGGCTTAAGAGGAGCAAATATGAAATTCAAAAAAGCGGTCTTGATAAACATTGCAGACGGTCATTTTGACCAAAAGTATTGGGACAAAATTGACGAAATAGTTGAAACAAGGGTGTCGATTGCAAGGGGCGACCCAGGGCTTTTAGACGAGCTCAAAGATGCGGATGTTCTTATGCTTGGCTTTCAGGTGCCGATTGAGAAGGATATTATAGACGCTTCGCCAAACCTGAAACTCATTAACATACTTGCGACAGCATATGGCACAATTGACCTCGTGGCCGCTGCCGCTCGCGGCATAACTGTATGCAACTTGGGAGGATACAGCACAGAGGCGGTCGCAGAGTTTACGATTGCGGCTATTTTACACGAAATACGGAGTCTATCAGAGGGGTTGCGCCGAACTGCCGCTGAGAATTATGATTTCACTGGCATCAGGGCTCGCGAACTCAAAAATAGTAGATTCGCCGTTGTCGGTTTAGGCACTATCGGCAACCGAGTTGCTGAAATTGCGGCTGGCTTTGGTGCGCAGGTTAGCTACTGGTCCCGTAGTAAAAAAGATACGCCGTTTAGCTTCCAACAAAACCTGAATGATTTGCTTGCGAGTAACGACATCATATCTATAAATGTCGCCGAAACAAAAGAAACAATTGATTTGCTCAATGCCGAGAACATCCCACTCATCCCACCTAGCAGCGTGCTCATTAGTACGGTGCCGACGGCCGTCATCAATACTGACGCACTTGCCGAGCGCCTAGCAAAGCATGACATGACGTTTGTGTTTGACCACCCGGGTACAATGCCACCAGAGGAGTTCGCCAAGATTAAACATTTTGAGAATGTAGTGAGGTATCCTACTATTGCGTTTATTACAGATGAAGCACGTATCGCTAAGCAAGAGACATTCCTTAGTAATCTATCGAGTTTCCTGGATGACAATGCACAGAACAAGGTTAATTAACCTGAGTTCGACAATAGTGTCGAGCTATCATGCCGAACAGAATCCCTACTAGAAGTGAGGTTTTTGCTTAAGCTGCTTTTTTTGCACTCTCGACGCGCTTGAGCTCAACGACACTCGATACGACAGCAGTGATGATAAAGACAAGCCCGAGCGAGCCAGTGACCCATTCTGGTGGCTCGATGTGATACAGCTTCACAAGCATAACAACACCGAGGGCGAGAATTGCCCAGTGTGCGCCGTGCTCGAGATAGCGGTATTTAGCCAGTGTGCCAGTACGGGTAAGGTATACCGTCAGTGACCTGACCCACAGTGCGCCCGCGCCAAGACCTGCCATTATCAGCAATACGTCATTGGTAATGGCAAATGCGCCGATAACCCCGTCGAGCGAGAAAGATGCATCGAGCACATTGAGGTACAGGAACGAAGCAAATGCGGCGGTGCCAACGAGCACTTTGGCGTTAGATTGCTTTGACGAAAAATATCGCCCAAACAGGTCAAGCCCGATGTGCAGCATGACACCAACGATAGAAGATAACAACACTGCGACACGATACTGCTGGTCGACGGTCGCATAAAGCATCACCGCGATACTGAGCATGACGAGTATTTTGAAGCTCTCGTAGCTGCCGAACCGGGATAGCCACTTCTCGGTACGTTTTAGCCAGTGGATGTCTTTTTCTCGGTCCATAAAATAGCTCACCCCAATCATGACGAGGAATGTGCCGCCAAAAGCGTCGATAAGCGGTGCGGCCTCGTGGAGGGTTTTTCCGTATGCCTCAGGCTCGTGCATTGCCATATTGAGTACCTCTTGGAACCCATGACCGCTCGAGAGCATAACGATGAAAATCGGCAAGACAAAACGCACGACAAAGACTGCGAAGAAGATACCGACCGTCAGGAAGAGCCCCTGCCAAAACTTTGACATTCGGCCCAAGACTTTACTGTTTATGACGGCGTTGTCGAAGCTAAAGGTTACCTCGAGAACAACCAGGATTGCGTAGAGCCAGAGTGCAGTTGCGCCGCCGTGGGCTACGACCCACACACCGAGCAGGGCAGTTAATATCCCAGAAACCCAAAAAAACCGAAGCGGATGCGCAGAATCTGTTTTTGCCATGCCCATAACTATACCAGAGATATGTTCGCACCTGAAACCCAGTCTGTGTTTTTCTGCCCCTGTCATGCTGAACTTGTTTCAGTATCCCGTTGACTATGGGGAGATTCTGAATCAAGTTCAGGATGACAGAAATACGGACAAATTCTGAAAGGTGTTGAAACAGGGTTTGACATTATTTACGTTAGCGCTATCATAAAAAAAGAGAAACAATAATATTGACAAATATAACATAAGTAGTATAATAAACAAGTAATGTGTAATGCAAAGGAGTAATAAATGTTTTTCCCCGACTTTATAGCAGGCGCTAAACCTGACAGGACTCCACTTTCAGAAATAATGGCTCAGCGTGATAGGGCGACAGCATACCTTGTTGCTGCGCGAATCGCTGGAAGTCAGGTTGCGTCGCAGCCAGAGGTGGTGATTGACCCCGCACTACAGCAACATGAAACACAAGAAATACGCACAATTGATAAAACGTTGCCTCGTAATGGGCAACCGGCCTTCGCAAGAGAAAGTGCCTGATAGAGACTGTTGACATAAACACTTTAGTTTGGTAAAGTGGTGGGATGGAAGAGTTTGATACATCGGTTATGGAACAGGAAATGCCTGAGCAGTTGGCTGAGGTTTTGTGTACCATAACAGATGCTGCAGCGATGCAAAACTTATTGCGTGATGTTATGACTGAGAAAGAGATTATAGAGGTCAGTGCTCGATTTGAGGCGGCCAAAATGCTGACCGCTGGCGAGACCTACGCGAGTGTTATCAGACGAACCAAGCTCAGTAGCCGCACGGTCGCCCGCATTAGTGATTGGTTGCAAAACGGCACCGGTGGCTACGCCGAGGCCCTCGAAACACTGCATCAATCCCATATATCGCCAGCCTGAGCTGTATAATTATATTTTTTAAAAATAACTTAATTGTCAGCTCACAAGCTGGCATTTTTAACATTGCTTATAAATAGAATGCAGAATACTAAAGTATTTGTTGCATGGGTATAGGAAGGATTGATTATGAAAGATCGTGTTTATATACCAAAAGGGAATAACCGTGTGCAGGCAGAAAACTATCTGATGCAAAACGGGTGGGATGTGCCCAACCCAAAGCCAAGACAGCTTTTTGTGAGCACCGGTCAGGCAGAATATATTTGGTGTAAGGATGCTGATATCCCCAAATATGTATTGGAACTGGGTGGTCTTGGGTTTGCAGGAACTGATGTGCTTGGAGAAATAGAGGCCTCAAAACGTAGAAAAATAACTGAGAGAAAAGTCGGTACAATAGTAAGTGCCGATGGGTATGAGCTATTCTTTACGGCGCTTGCGCCAGTCCAAACAGCAGATAATATCGAGAAAGAGCTTGCTACTGGGAACCGTCATCTAAATGTTGGCACATCGTACCCACAAAGTGCGGCTACAGCGATGGGCGAAAAAGGTACTATTACTCGAACATGTCGAGGTGGCGCAGAAGTCCTGCCATTTATTGACCCTGACATCGACTTTTTGTTTGAGCTATTTCAAACCGGGAACTCTGCACGGGTAAATCTTTTGAGAGCACTATTAAATGAAGATGGAACATTAATGTGGGAGATACCCGTTGACCTTGTGGCTTTTACGAGCCTATCTCCGCTTAAAGACATTCAAAACAGATTAGTTACTGCTATTGCATAAGATTGGGGATAAGGATAAAACGATGAATAGTACTGCGATAACTATAAGGAGACTAAATGAATACGTGCAGTGACCCAAAGCGACCGGTATGGAAAAAACTTTGCCGCAGACCTACCAAGCAGTGCAGCGTGTTAGAATCAGCGGTGCGCGCTGTCTATGGACAAGTAGAACAAGGTGGTGACGGTGCCTTAAAAAACCTCACAGAAAAATATGATGGAGTGACGATTGCAAACTTTACTATACAGCTAGATGATGCAGATATTGAAGCGGGTACACTACCCATACCACTTCGGCGAGCCATTGATATGGCTTTTACAAATATTAAAACATTCCACAGCGCTCAAAGCATAAAGAACACTGAGCCTACCGAAACAACTAAAGGTGTGAAATGTTGGCGTGAGGCACGACCGATCGAGTCGGTGGGGCTGTATGTGCCGGGTGGGACTGCGCCGCTTATCTCGACCATGTTGATGCTCGGGGTGCCAGCAATGTTGGCCGGGTGCAAAAAAATTGTTGTTTGCACGCCTCCAAACAAAGATGGCTCGGTTAACCAGGCCGTACGCTATGCCGCTGCAAAGTGTGGCATCCGTACGATATATACGGTTGGCGGGGCACAAGCCATTGCGGCCATGGTGGTCGGCACAAAATCCATACCGAAGGTGAGTAAAGTGTTTGGGCCGGGTAATCAGTATGTGACAGCAGCAAAACAAATGGCAGAGCGATACGGCGTGGCAATCGATATGCCCGCCGGGCCCTCTGAAGTCTTAGTTATCGCCGATGAAACAGCGCGGGCAGATTTTGTAGCGGCTGACTTGCTGAGTCAGGCAGAACACGGCACCGATAGTCAGGTTATACTGTTGACGACATCGCGGCGGCTGCAAAAAGAAGTCGAAAGTGAGCTCAATCGACAGTTGCAAACATTGCCAAGGCAAGAAATTGCGGCGGCTGCACTGCAAAACTCACTGAGCATAGTGTTTGACGAGCTTGATACTGCGTTTGAATTTGCGAACGAGTACGCTCCTGAGCACATCATTGTGCAGACGGCGGATGCAGCTTCGCGGACGGGGCAGATAATTAACGCTGGCTCAGTGTTCGTCGGAAGCTATACTCCCGAAAGTGCCGGCGACTATGCATCGGGTACAAACCACACTTTGCCAACTAACGGCTGGGCAAGAAGTTACGCAGGTGTTTCGGTCGCGTCGTTTCAGCGAATGGTGACATTTCAGACTATAAGCCAGGCAGGGTTGATGAGCTTGGCAAAAGCTATCGTGCCCTTGGCTCAAGCAGAGGGCTTGCATGCACATGCCCGAGCAGTTACAATCCGGACAACCCCCAACTCTAGCTTCACGACTCTTAACTCTTAACTCTTAACTCTAACCCAATAACTCTGTATACTAGGAGACATATGACACTGAGTACACAACCATATAAGGGTGCGCGGGATTTTTACCCCGAGGACAAACGGCTGCAAAAATACATGTTCGGTAAAATGCGTGAGGTATGTGAGCGGTTTGGCTATGTCGAATATGACGCGCCAATTTTGGAGCCAACAGAGCTGTTTTTGGCCAAGGGCAACCAAGAGATTATCGACGAGCAAACATACACATTCACCGACCGCGGCGAGCGCAGCGTGACGGTGCGCACCGAGATGACGCCGACTGTGAGTCGTATGGTTGCAGGTCGTCGCCAAGAGTTAGGCTACCCACTACGTTGGTACAGCATTCCTGAGGTGTGGCGCTATGAACGCATGCAACGGGGTCGCTTGCGCCAGTTTTGGCAGCTTAATGTCGATATTTTTGGTGTCGATGGCATCGAGGCCGAGCATGAACTCATCGTGCTTTCTGACCTCATAATGAAAAGCTACGGCGCCAAGCCGAGTATGTACAGTTTTCGCCTGAACAGCCGTGTGCTCATGCACTATCTTTTTGGCGTGTACCTTGGGCTCAACGATACACAGCAGGAGATGTTCGTACGGTTGATAGACCGCATGCACAAGATGGAAACGACGACATTTGTGGCGCAAGCCGATGCAATCTTGTCGCCAAGCCAGCGCGAGGCTGGGGTACTTGAGCGCTTGCAAAGTCTGCTACAAGCCAAAAAGCTCAATGACCTACCCGATGCAGCGCGGCAGCTACCGGCAGTACTGCAGCTTATGCGGCTGAGTGACATGCTTGACGCTGCTGGCGTTACGAATGTACGGTTCGACATGACGCTGATGCGCGGGTTTGACTACTACACCGACATTGTGTTTGAAGTCTTTGACGAAGACCCCGAAAACAACCGCAGTATGTTTGGTGGCGGTCGTTATGACGGCCTTGTTGGCCTCTTTGGCGTTGAGCCGGTGCCGACCGTTGGTTTTGGTATGGGCGATGTGACGTTGCAAAACTTCCTTATCGCACATGGCCTGGTCCCGAAGCTCCTGCCCGAAACCGACGTGTATGCAGTGTTGATTGGCGACAACATCTACGAGAAAAGCCTCGAAACCATCGCCCACATGCGCCAAATGGGCCTCAGCGTCGCCGTTGACCCTACCGGTCGCAAGGTCGAGAAACAGCTGAAATCTGCCGCCAAACAAGGTATCGAGTATGTAATTTTCATTGGTGAAACTGAGCTTGCGAGCGAACAGTACCGCCTGAAAAACTTGACCACTGGTGCTGATGAAACCCACGGCTTAGAACGCATTGTCTCGATAATAGCCGACCACCGCAATCAGCACAGCGCACCCGCGGTTGCGCCCGACCCTGACGACGACCTTTAATTACCTAAAACGACAAATGTGCTGCGCAAGCCGGAGTTTGAATTACCTGAGCCTCAAAACCCCGTCATTCCCATGAAAATGGGAATCTAGTTTTCTAAATGAGCGGCTCTGTCGCTTATAATCACTGGATCCCCGCCTTCGCGAGGATGACGACATGAGGTTTTGAGACTCAGGTTATATTGGCATGACATTTGTTCGCTCATCTGTTATAGTTAGTCACCATGCAGATTACAACGAAACAACTCACCCCTACTAAAGTCGAGATAACGGTTGAAGCCGACCAAGACATGATTACGCGTGTCAAAGACGCTATTGTAGCCGAAATGGCCAAAAGCGTTCAGGTTACGGGCTTTCGCAAAGGTCATGCACCTGCGGCTATGGTCGAAAAAGCCATTGACCAGCAGCAGTTGCAGTCACGATTTCTCGATGGTGCTATTAATGAAATGTATGGTGCATCAGTCGTCGAGAAGCAGCTTCGCCCTGTTGGCCAGCCAAGTGTGAATGTAACCAAGTATGTGCCATTCACTGTTTTGGAAGTTAAGATAGAAGTCGAAGTTGTTGGTGAGATTAAACTCGCCGACTACAAGAAGTTTAAGTTTTCACCCAAAGCGGTAAAAGTTGATGACAAAGAGATTGAAGCGGTTATTGATGACTTACTGTCGCGCGAAGCCGAAAAGGTCGAAACCGACCGTGCCGCTGCCGACGGCGATGAGGTAGTTATCGACTTTAAGGGCACAGACGCCAAGACTGGTGACGTAATCCCTGGCGCCGATGGTACTGGCTACCCGCTGACGCTTGGTAGCAATACGTTTATACCTGGTTTTGAGCCTGAGCTTGTTGGCTTGAAAGCCGGCGAAGACAAGACCTTTACTCTTGCATTCCCCAAAGATTACGGCGCTACTGAGCTACAGAACCGCAAGGTTCAGTTTGCCGTCACCGTAACCAAGGTAAGTGAAGTCAAACCGCCAAAACTTGATGATGCTTTTGCCGCCAAGGTTGGACCTTTCAAGACTGTTGCCGAGCTGCGTATAGACATTCGCAAGCAGCTGCAGACAGAAAAAGAGCTTCAGGCACAACGTGAAGTCGAGAACGATTTGCTGACAGAGCTTGCCAAAAAGTCTAAGGCAGATATCCCCGCCGCGCTTGTCGACGAAGAAGTCGAGCGCATGGAAGCCGAAGAAAAGCGTAACATACTCTACCGTGGCCAGACCTGGCAAGAACACTTGACGGCCGAAGGCAAAACCGAAGAGCAGCACCGTGAAGGTTTACGTGAGCAGGCTGAGCTGCGTGTTCGCACTGGCGTCGTGCTTGGTGAAGTTGCCCAGGTCGAAGACGTGAAAGTGACCGAAGAAGAGGTCGAAATCCGCATTGCGCAGCTCAAGGTGCAGTACCCAGACGCACAAATGCAGGCCGAGCTCGACAAGCCCGAAAACCAGCGCGACATCTCCAGTCGCATCTTGACCGAAAAAACCATCGAAAAACTCGTCTCCTACGCTGCATAGCTTTCTATTGCCAATTTTTGCGTAATAATAAAGTTAATTTAGGATTTGTATAGAACACAAAAATACGACTAAAAAATCTTTATTGGTCCAAGCGTCAAATTTCCAATCAATGCATCACGTATCTTGGTAAAATCTTCTGTTGGCAAGAGCGTATTATGTTGAAAGGTTGCGATTGCTACTTGTCCTGACGTATCAGGCATCAATATAGTTGCATCAGAATACTCACTAACAAGATCAAAGAAAAGACTTTGTTGCTCCCTAACTTTTTCTGCTGTAGTGTCGTCCAAAATTGCTACTAGTGTTGATTTTTCTCCCCCGTGTTTTTTAATCGAGGGCGCTCTAGTGTTTCCTAGTTGGGCGAGCCCAATAACTCGCGCTTCCAGCTCTGAGTTGCCATACCTTTCTTTAAAATTATCAAGAAGTGCCTGTGTTATCAAATGTGAAGCATCATCAACCCCGTGATGTCTGAAGACGGCATCATATTCTGGTTTTGACTTTAACACTGCATGTTTCGTTTTGAGTCGAGACATGATAGGGACAGCCCAATCTCTAGGGTCACGTACTCGGCTAGGGCTAAATTGACTTAGTTCAAGATTTAAAACAGTTTTTATCGTGCCAATACGCTCAGCAGAACCGTCAATAGTAACTGGACGTGCTAAATAAGGCATATGCACTTCGTTTATAATGTGGCTTCTTGTAAATTTTGACATCTGAATACCATAACACAAAAACACACAAAGTAATAATACTGTTTCATTACAAACTAATCGCTTACTTTATTAGACAATTAGCAC
>CAYZFT010000027.1:0-16174 GCA_964477925.1 uncultured Candidatus Saccharibacteria bacterium | reverse complement strand
GCGGCGGCGGTGACCGCGGCGGCTACAACGATCGCCGCTACTAAGCGAACGTCGTGTACACGCCAAAAACTCCCGCCTCGGCGGGAGTTTTTGTTTAGCGCAATCTTTTACCGAACCATATCGATAAGCGGGGCGATGATGCGAGCCAATGCATCATTGGAGAACTCTCGTTCATACAGCTTGCGCCCTCGCTCGGCAATGGCTACTAAATCACGTGGGTTCTCGACCGCCCATTCAAACGTCGCTATCAGCGCATCAACATCCTTTTGGGGGACAACGAGGCTATTTATTTTATCCTTGAAATATGCATCTGTTGCGACATTAGACCCAACAACTGTCGGCACGCTACACGCCAAGCTCTGGTACGATTTTCCCGTGATGACATGCTCGGCCTGAAATGTGCCACCAAACGGCCCGCCGAGAGATAGCCCTGATTCACGTAGTATCTTTGGTAACTCGGCGAATGGTACCCATGCGCGGTATTCAACTCGGGCACCACGCGCAACAGATGCGGCCACAGCTTGCTCCATTGGCTTCTTGCCCCCAACGAGCAAAAACTGAAACCGCCTATCGCCAGCCAGACGCTCTGCTGCTTCGAGAACATACGGGATGCCATGCAACGGTTGCATGCCTGTACTGTAGTAAAAAATCTGAAACGGTACAACTTTTTTGGTTGCATCACTGGGTCTAAAAAGCTTTTCATCGGCCCCGACTGGCACAGGCAAATAATGGCTAAGGTTGATTTCTGCCAAGCGCGCGCTCAGCTCGGCGTGAGCAAGCGTATCAGAGAGAATCGTATCGCACTGTCGCAAGCAAAAGTTATAGAGCGGCTCACTAACTCGAGCCAAGAAATGTTTTGCAATGATGGCAAAAGACTTTTGGTGCTTTTCGGTTCGAGCATAAGCGCTCGGCACAATAAACTCATCAAACCACACGGGCGTGCGCCCAGCGATTAACAAAGCAAGTGGTAAAATCTCTTGGCCACGAAAGGTGATGAGGAAGGCGGCTGGTTTTTGCCGCCATTTGGCCACCAGCATTTGCCAGAGTACCTGTGGGTAGCGCAAAAACCCTTTGCTTTTATTTTTGACAATAATGGGTGTCACACCTGATTGAGCTGCTACGGCCAGCCTCAGAGTCCGCGCCCGTACATAGTCAGCGTCATAGTAACATGTGACAACTGCTATTTTCATAACCTTACTGTAACACCATTGGAGGGTACAACAAAAAGATTGTGAGCGATGCAAAAAATCCGTTTCCTTCGGCGGCTAGGAGCAGCGGGGGTGATATACTACTCTACAACAGTATGAAGAAAAAAAGTGCCCACTACAAAGACAAGCTACGCATATACTGTGCTGTTTTGGGCAGGTTGCTCGAGTCAAACCCATTTTTTTACGCGGTTCTCGGCGTATTTGTCGCGCAAGCAGTCTGGGTCGCTGGGTCTGGTGCCTATTCTATGGCGTACGACGAGTTTTTTCACTTGGGGCTAATACAGGAGTACGCAAAAAGCCTATCACCGTTTATCGGCCAACCCGACGGACCGGCCGTGTTTGGCGCTGTTGCACGCGATCCATCATTTTTGTACCACTACATCCTAAGTTTTCCCTACCGTATCATCGCAAGTCTTTGGCAGACACTCACCCCTCAGGTCATCATACTGCGACTCATCAATATCGCACTGTTCACATGGGGTCTCGTGTTGTATCGCGCAGTACTTTTCCAGGCCGGCTTGTCTCGCCGTATCACGCACATCATATTGCTCTTTTTCACGCTCATACCAACGGTAGTTATGTTGGCAGCACAGCTCAACTATGACAATATGATGTTCCTCGCATCTGGCGCCGCACTGTTACTCGCAACCAATGTGACGCTCGCAGTGCGTAGGCACGAATCATTCTCACCGCTGCAACTCATCTCACTCGTCACCATCCTCCTGGCAGGTAGTATTGTCAAGTACGCCTTCTTGCCACTAGCTATGGCGATTGGTGGTTTTGTGCTCGTGCAACTTGTTTTGGCATTTCGACGCAAGCAGCTCATTTGGCGCGCGGTCGTTGCTAGTTTTAGCGCAGATTTTCGACGCCCGCTTGGGTATCTTGCGATTTTAGGTCTCATTTTCGTGGGGGTACTTTTCATACAGCGTGTTGGGGGCAACCTACTTATGTATGGTACGCCCGTACCGGATTGCAGTACTATCTTAAGTGATGCCGAATGCAGAACAAACGATGTCTATGTGCGCAATGCCGGTTACAAAGATAAGAACTACCCCGCCTCTGTCACTAGTGAGAGCAAGCGTGCCTACCCCAAGCGATGGTACAAAACGATGCTCCGCGAGTCATTCTTTGTCGTTGGACCACGCCAAATCGGCTACCCAACAGCTCCGCCACTACCGACTGCCTACCGAGCGGGAAAAATTATCGTCCCAGCCATGACAATCGTTATCCTTTTTGGCTTTGTCTGGCTTTGGCGGAGTAGCCCAATATGGCAGCTGTTTATCGTCGTGACCATCACCTACGGAGGGGTATTATTTCTACGCAACTACACCGAATATATTAGGCTCGGTGTGCCCGCAGCAATCCACGGGCGCTATATTGTCTATGTCGTGCCGCTCGTTAGTGCGCTATCGGCGGCAGTCTTGGCTCATGTTGTTCACGGGTGGGGTCGGCGTGCGGTTTATGGCATCACAACGGTACTACTCGGCATGATGATTATGGGCGGGGGCTGGCTGCCATTTGTCATACGCTCGGCCGATAGTTGGATGTGGCCACACGCCGTGCCGGCGAGCCGTACCCTCCGTTCGACACTGTGGTATGTCATACCTAAGTAAAAACATAGTTTGTTTATAATTTATTGCGACTGCGAAACTTCGTGAGGGCGCCAGGCAAGGGTATACTTTAAAGCGTGAACATCGTTGATGCCGTCGTTATTATCGCACTTATTAGCTCTGTGGTGCGCGGCCAACAGATAGGCCTCGTCAGGCAGCTCGGTTCAACACTTGGCTTCGTCGCAGGGCTCATGCTCAGTATATCTCTAAGCCAATGGGTTGCGTCTTTTGCCAGCGACGCTATGCTCAAGATGCTTCTAAGTACGCTAACTCTCATTATCGTCAGTTTTAGCATGATGCTATTCGGCGAGTACATTGGGCTCAAACTCAAAACACGCATGCCGGTTGACAAAGTTATCGATTATATCGATAACGTCGCTGGCTCAGCAATGGCAATTGCAACACTTTTTCTCGGTTTGTGGTTCGCGACCGCCTTTATATCACTTCTGCCACAGAGCACAGCACAGACGTTAGTACGCCAATCATTCACATTTAATAGTATTGACCGCAACCTCCCACCCGCCTCACAAGCACTTACCAGTCTCAACCACCTCATCGAACCCAACAATACCCCCCTCGTCTTTAGCAGCCGCGAGCCATCACCCGACGCCAATCGTACGCTACCACCACTCAGCGACTACACGAGCATTGTTAAAAAACTATCACCTTCGGTCGTGCGAATCCAAGGTCTCGGCTGCGGCGGCATCGTCAATGGTAGTGGCTGGGTGCTCAGCACCAACCGCGTGGTGACCAACGCTCATGTTGTAGCCGGTGTTGCCAGCCCAAAGGTGTATGATGCAAATGGCACCCATAACGCGCGTGTCGTGTTATTCGACGCAAAGACCGACATTGCCGTACTTGCTGTGAGTGGGCTCGCCGGCAAACCATTGCCCCTCAATATGACTCATCTAACAACTAGCTCAACCGCACTTATTATCGGCTACCCTGGCGGCGGCGAGCAACAAGCTCAGACCGCAGCCGTACTCGACCGTGTTGATGCCCTCGGCCGCGACATCTACGGGCAGGCCAAAACCATACGCAACGTCTATATTTTGCAAGCGACTGTCATACCAGGCAACTCCGGCGGCCCCGTGCTCGACACCGAGGGCAGGGTGGTCGGCGTTGTCTTTGGCACTTCCACCACGTACAATAATGTAGGCTACGCACTGAGCCTGCCACAGATTATTGACGACCTCAATAGTGCCAAGGCAGCAACTCAAAGCGTCTCAACCGGTGCCTGCAGCAAAGAATAAGCGCACAAAATCAATCGCTTGTTAGTGTCCCAGCCCCCAAATGTAGTACCATTCAACGATTAATCATCAAAATCAGAGGAGCCCACATGCCAAAACCAGCGCCCACCAAAAAACCCACTAACTTCGAGCGCCTCACCGCCTGGGTGCTTGCTATCACCGGTGTAGGTGGTGTCTTTGCATCATTAATGCTCAGCATCGAAGAGTTTCAACACCTCAAACACCCTACGCAAAAATTAGCATGCGACCTCAACCCGCTCGTTGGCTGTGGCAACATCCTCGACACCTGGCAAGGGCACGTACTACTCGGCATACCCAACCAGTTTCTCGGTCTCATTGGCTTTGCTGCGCTCACCACACTCGGTGTGCTGCTGCTCGCAGGCATTAAGTTCCCAAAGTGGATATGGAAAGGCCTGCAAGCCGGCATGGTCGGCGGCGTCATCTTTGTGTTCTGGTTTATGTTTGAGAGCCTTTTCGTCCTTAACCACCTCTGTCCATACTGCATGCTGACCTGGGTTGTCACACTTGCAGCCGCATGGTACACGACAGTCTACAACATCCATACAGGCATCATCGCGCTCCCGAATAATCTGAAAAAGGCAGGCAACTTCGCCGTCCGCCACCACGCCGACATCCTCGTCACGCTCTACGTTGTTATCGCTGCAAGCATACTCCTCCGCTTCTGGGACTTCTTCAGCTAAAATCTATAGTCCTAGTGCTCTACGTCAGGTAATTCTTTTCGACGTGGGCTTGGTTGATGCCGTTCACGACATTGGTAAAGCCCATTTGCTTCAGGTAATGCGCACTGGCATTCGAGCGCGAGCCCGAGCGGCAGTACAGCACCAGTTGGGTGTCTTTTGGTACGCTTTCGAGCGCTTTTGCGCCAGCCATAAGTGCAGCAGGCGGCAAATTCAGCGCACCCGAGACGTGACCCATCGCGTATTCATATGGTTCGCGGACGTCGATAATCATTGTTTGCATAGTGCTAACTCCTCGTTGTTTATTGCTTTCACACATCAGTTTAATGTAAACCATTTACAATAGCAAGCATTTTGTGTATACTAAGAGGCATGACACCAGCAACAACTCGCCAAACAAAATACTGTCAGGCTATCGCCGCAGTCATGCAAAACCGCGGCCATGCAACCAACGCCGAACTACTCAGTGAGCTTCGCCGTGAATTTCCTGACCTAAGCGCCACAACGGTACACCGAGCAACCGCGCGGCTTGCCGACAGGGGAGAGCTGGTGCTTGCGCCACCAACCAATAACGGCGCCATGCGCTACGACGCTAACACCGCGCCACACGACCATTTTTCGTGTACCGAGTGCGGGTTACTCGTTGACGCCGACATTGCCCATGAAGTCAGCGACCTACTCGCAGCTTCAATCAAGGACTGCCGCATGTCTGGACGCGTCGTCGTCAGCGGCGTATGCAAACAATGTAACGAGGAGAATGTATGAAAATAACGATTTATAGCACAACAACCTGCGCCTACTGCATGATGCTCAAACGCTGGCTCGACGACCAGAAAATCGTCTATACCAACTACCTTGTCGATCATAACCCCATGGCCGCGCAAAACATGATGCGCCTGAGCGGGCAAATGGGTGTACCATTCAGCACAATCGAATTTGATGATGGTGGCATGGAAAAAATCATCGGTTTCGACCAAAACCGATTCGAGCTAGCCTTTGCCGACCACCCACCCGCGACCACAAAAGACTCTAGCAAGCCACCCCGCCGCTTCAAGCAATAGAATTTGGATACTGGAATAGGGAAGTTAGAGTGTGGAAAATGGTTTATGGGGTATGGCGTAGCGTTCGATTGCCGAATTATGATTAAAGATTAAGGATTAACGGACGAAGAGTAGTAGTAAACATTTAGTGTACGGCATTCTTTGCAGCTACTTGCACTCTGGAGCCATCTTGGACGGAAATGTTGTTGCTCGTTGCAACACTACTCGGCTTACGTGGGAATCGTGCCGCCTTCAGGGTCATCTATCAGTGATTCAGAAGACTGTTTGTCTTGAGGAGGTGGAGCCGTAGCTCCACCGACGAAAGAAAACTGGCTTATGAACGCTGAGAGTGAGTCTGGGGTGGTGCGAGTTCCCACTTGAGTCGAGTTTAGGACACATGCGTAGTCTGAGCGATGAGCGAAGCTTAGTGCGTGATCGTTGTAGCCGGCAACAACAGATTACCACGATGGTGGAAGCGTGCCGAGGTTTTTGCCCATCTTTTTGGCGACCCAAAAAGCTGGCCGCCTGCAGTTCGGGAGCTGCCTAAAATACCTCACCAAAAATGCAGTTTCCACCTAACCCCAACTCGAATGAATTACGATTTCATAGTTAAATAGATTGCACACCTGTGCAATCTATTTAACGTTTGGCGCGGGGGGAACTAAGTTCTTAATACTGAAAGAAAGACATCATTTGCCCGTTTTGCGGGCAGTAGCAAACCCTCACTTCAAAATTTACGCGCAGTTGCGTCCATAACCATTTTGGCTCTGACCGGCGTGATCCCCGTTACCATCACAATTCTCCTGGTTCTCAGCCTGTCGCTTCTGTTGGTCGGCGACACGCTTTTGCACCTCGTCGGCACTCAGACCGCGAGACTCCCAACGAGCTTTCGACGCTTCGCGAACCTTATTCTGGAACGTTTCTTCGCTGATTTTCTTGTCGGCGAGAATCTGATCCATCGTTTTGGTTTCTAGGGCTTTTTTAAGCTCATCGGCTGTCATACCGACGATCTTAGCTCGAGCCTCAAGCGAAGCCTGGTAGCCACCACCCTGAGCCCCCTGGCCAACGCCAGAACCGTCATGCAGTGCCGTATCGGTGCCGTTACCATCGCCGCGGTAGGCCGAGACGTTTGCAACACCGAGTGTTGTCGCGCCAGCCACCACGAGTGATGCGACGCCAAGTGCTAATAGTTTATTCATATGCAAATCTCCTTATCGTTACGTTTGCATATGTAATACAACCATTAAGCCACTATTATTTCACTGACTCATACGACCGCGGCCACCACCTTCGAGCATATGTTCACCGTTTCCACCAACGCCCGACTCAGGATGGCCGATACTCATATAAGACATACCGACACCGAGCGCCACGCTTACAAGCACAAAGCCAAGCACGAGCACGCTCAAGCGGTGCCGATACATCCGGCCATGTGTACGCATAAGCCAGAGCGCCGCAGCCAGCAGCAGGGCAGCAAACACCACCGCCCACCACGGGAAGTTCGCGAGTGCCTCGCTCAAGTTAGCTCGGGCGCCACGCGCAGGTGTATCAGCCGTCTGAATGCGCACAATAAACGTCATAATGCCAATGAGATACGACGTGACGAGCGCCGCAGCGGCAGAGGCCAGCACTGTGAGCGCCGTAAGTAACGTGAAATACTGTCGTGGCTTCATACGCACTTTGCCCGAACGTATCTGGTCGAGTACGGCCGCCTGTATCGACGACTCGGGCTGTTTGGTTGGTTTTTTGGTCATATGCGTACTCCTTTTTTCTCGCATAACTCACGAAGTTTTGACTTGCCACGAGCCGCCCAGACACCGACGGTGGCGGGTGGAATGTGTAAGACATCGGCAATCTCGCCGTATTTCATATGTTCATAATATTGCAACATCAACACTTCGCGGTATTTCAGCTCAATCGAGTCCAGACAAGCCTGCATGTCGTCTTTCAGTATAGCTCGGTCGATGTCGCGCACCGTCGATGTCTCATAGGCAGCCTCGTGTACTTCCTCGACATCGAGATCGTGCACAATGTGTTTGTCGCGTTTGACCGCATTCATCGCCTCGTTGTGCGCAATGCGGTAGACCCACGACGAAAACTTATATTTTGGGTTAAAACCCTGGATGTTTTGATAGGCCTTAATAAACGTCTCTTGTACTACGTCACTCGCCGCCATCGCATCGTGTATCAGGTACACAACGTAGCGCGTCAGCTTCGCCTCATAGCGCGTCATAATGTCGCCGTACGCTTCAACATCGCCGCCCTGCACGCGGGCGACAATGTCTTCGTCGGGGATTTCGGTTGGTCGTGACATATGCTCCTAGTATTATCGCTACAATCGCTGGGTTTGTCGACTAAAAGCCCGCAGATGGTTTTCTGAGCCACGCAGCAAGTTCTCCATTGTCGCCTTGACGTCAGTGTCTTTGGGGTCAAGTGTCGCCAGGTCTGTCTTGAGGTCAGCAATGTCGAGCTCCTCAATTGCAACGCCGACTTTATACGCCTCATTCAAGCTCTGGCTGCCTTGAGCAATTAGCTGGTTATACAGTGTCTGAAGTTTTTGATCGGTGAACACGCCAACCTCCGTGCTCCGCGGGTCGGCGATGGCGCGGCTCTGCATGACGGCGAGTAGCTGGTCTTGGTGATTCGTTTCACTACGCTGGATATTGCCAAATACCCGCGCACCCCATAGCTCGCTCATCTTCTGGTACACATCATGCGCTAGTTTTTCTTCTTCGATAAGGTACAAGAGCTGCTTGGTAGTTTCAGGGCTATTGCTCGCCTGACTTGTAGGCAAGGGAGTGACGGCGTGCGTTGATTCAATTGACGTGTCCGGTGTTGTATTTGTTTGGTTTCGGCCAAGGCCCTGCGAGCTCGTTATCATACTAGCTCCGCGTCGCATAGAAACCACTTGCGTCTCATCATCGTTTGGCGCTGCCAGCGCGATACTAGCACCGAGTGCGAGTGCAACGACAGCGAACGCAACAACTGGTGCATAGCCGTGCTTAGAAAAGTTTGTAAATTGTTGCTTGACGTTCATAGTAATCTCCTCGTTTACACATGTAGTACAACGAGATGCCCCCAATTATTTCACGATAACACCGTCTTTGAGACGGATGACATGCTGCGCATTTGCGGCAATGGTCGCATCGTGCGTTACCATAATGATCGTTTTTCCTTCGCGGCTGAGCGCATGAAAAATGTTCATAATGTCCGCACCCGATTTGCTGTCGAGGTTACCCGTCGGCTCGTCGGCCAAAAGAATCGGCGGGTCCATGAGCAGCGCCCGCGCTATGGCGATACGCTGGCGCTGGCCACCCGAAAGCTCGTTAGGCTTGTGCTCCATGCGGTCATCAAGGCCGACTTTTTTGAGTATCGTCTTGGCTCGTTCGACCTCGTCCCGCTTGCCGTACAAAGAGGGCAGCGTCACATTTTCGAGTGCGGTTAGTTTAGGCAGCAAGTTGAACGTTTGAAAGACAAAGCCAATCTTTTGGTTGCGAATATCCGCTAGATCATCGTCAGTTTTGCTCGCCATGTTGACGCCATCCAAGTCGTATTCTCCGCTCGTCAAGGTATCGAGACAACCCAAAATGTTCATGAGTGTTGATTTGCCAGAGCCAGACGGCCCCATCAATGCTACAAATTCACCTTTGAAAATCTGGAACGTCACGTCCTGCAGCACATCAATCGTCTGCGTGCCAAGCGCATAACTTTTACGAAGCTGTATGGTTGTTATGATTGGCTTCATCATTACTGTGCGACCAAATACTTGTCGCCCTCGATTAGCCCGCTCGTGACCGCTACCGATGCGCCGTCAGTAAAACCGGTCATAATTGGTTGGTTTTTGGTCGTTTCACCAATGCCCGGAATCAGCACAACGGCCGTGCCGTCAACCCGTTTCACCGCCTTGTTCGGTATCACTACGACATCATCGACGCTTTTGGTGATGAAGTTTACGGTCGCTGACATGCCATCAAGCACAGCGGATTCGCCTTTGTCAAAACTTGTACGAACCTCGTACGTTATGCCGCCATTTTGGTCGACTTTGGCAACAGGTGAGACAAACGTGACCACACCCTTCAGCGTGACGCCAAGTGCGGTTATCTCCGCCGCGGTAGCCTGACCAATCTTGACCTTAGCAACGTCTTCTTCGTCGAGATTGCTGACGATAGACAGGGTATCGAGCCGGGCAATCGTGATAAATCCGGCCGTCGTACCGCTCGACTGGCCACCAACCGTTTGGCCAACAAGACCATTTACGCTCACCACAACACCATCGATGGGCGCCGTAATCTCGGTGTCATACACCGCCGAACGAGCGGCCTGCAAGTTGGCGTACGATGCACTGGCCGTGTACTGTGCGTCTTTGTATGTTGCGCTAGTTAGAGCCAGCTGAGCTTCTGCGCCGGCAACATCTGCCTCTGCCTTACGCAGTTTCGCTGCCTCGGCAAGTTCCTGCGAGCTACCAACGCCGTTTTTTGCCACGACGTCAGCGTATATGCTTTGCTCAGCCGTCAGCGCCGTGCGCGCCGCATCGACGGCTCGCTGTTTCAACACAACTTCTTCGCCGTTAGGGCTCAGCCGTCCCGCCTTTTCGAGGTTTGCACTGTAGGTCGATTGCGCCTGATTGACCTGCGCGTATAACTTGCTGCTATCGAGTACTGCGAGCACGTCGCCGGCTTTGACGCTATCACCAACTTTCACATTCAGCGTCCTAAGCACGCCAGTCTGCGCAAAATTCGCAACTGCTTTTTCGGCTGTAACAACACCATCAGACTCAATCGACACCGTGACACTGCCGCGCACCGCCGTAGCCGTTCGTAGTTTCGGGGCAGGGGTGGCACTTTTTGCCTGAACGCCCCACACCAGACCGCCAGCCGCAATAACGGCAAGTGCTACAACAACAATTATTTTCTGTTTCTTGGTAGGCGATTTCATCTGCATACGTCCCTTCGTTAGTTCGTCGCCCGAATTTTCACAAATTCGACCTGCTGTTTAGCTGTCTTATAATCTTTGACCCAGATGGAGACGTACGTTCCGGCCGTGATATCGGCAATCTGTGCGTCAACGAGCGCGCCAGTCGCATCACCGGTCGTTTTCTTGACTGGCACGCCGACGGGAATGGTGATGGTCACGTTTTCTTTTTGTAGCTCTGCCGATTCTTCGGCTTTCAGCGCCTGGCGCTCTTCTTGCGACAGCGCCTGGCGAGCGGTTTTCTTTGCCTCACGCTCTGCGTCAGTCAGCTCGTCGGTTGAAATCTCATTAATGATAACCACCTCGTTGCCCTCGATCGATTTGATTGTGCCTTTCAGCTCAGCAGAACGCGTCGGCTGGCCTTGGTCTTGCGCCGGGGTGGTTGAGGCAGTCGTTTTGGTCGCCGTAGCGGTGCTGCCCTTGCCGCCAATCAGTACGTACGCGCCAAAGCCACCGCCGACCAGTAGCATAGCGATGCCGATGATAACAATTGTTTTTTTCATAGTAGTAACTCCTTTTACTCGTACTTGATTATTCATAACGCAGCGCCTCGATTGGATTTAAATTGGCCGCTTTTTTTGCCGGGTTATACCCAAAGAACACACCAATCCCGAGCGAAAAGCCGAAGGCGACCAACACGCCCCACCACACGTGTACGATTTTGAGCCCGGCATTGGCGGCCAGCGGATACAGCGCTAGCCCGAGCAAAATGCCGACGATGCTACCGAGCAGCGATATGACCAGCGCCTCAATGAGAAACTGCATCATGATGTGTTTTTTCTTGGCACCGAGCGCCTTGCGAAGGCCGATTTCACGCGTTCGCTCCGTCACGTTTATGTACATAACATTCATAATGCCGATGCCGCCAACAACCAGGACGATTGCCGCAACTGCGCTGAGCAGTAGCGCCATGGTGCGCGCCGACTCTTTTGCAGCCACAACATTACTGCCCATGTCTTTGAGTTTAAAATCTTCGACACCACCTGGTGAGATGTTATGTTCATCTTTCAAGATGGTCGCAATCTCACCCATGGCGGCATCTATCGTTTTGAGATCGGTCGCCGAAGCGTTAATGTTCATCTTGCCACCACCGGCAAGTGCATAGCGTTCGGCCGCCTTAAAGGGCATAAAGACGCTTTCGTCGATAGTAATCGGCCCAAATGAACCACCTTTTTCATCGAGGATGCCGGCGATTTGATACTGCTTTTTATTAATCATGACGCTTTGGCCGATCTGCGAAGCCGCGTCTGCGCCAAACAAATTTTCGGCCGTTGTTGCACCAAGTACCACGACACGCTTTTTGGCCGATTCTTGCTCGGCGCTAAAAAACACGCCAGATGCCAATGTCAGGTTAGATAATTTTTGAAAATCAACCGATGTGCCAACGACCGTCGCTTGCTCGAGCGTATTTTTGTACACAACATTGGTTTTGCCGCTTAAGACCGGTGCCACATGGGCGATATTTTGAGCTTGCCCTCGTATGGCTTCGGCATCATCATAACTCAGCTTCGACTTCACGCCCTCTGAGTTAGACGGTGCATTGACGAATATGGTTGTAACCGACAGGTTTGAGAACTGCCGAGCGATGTCTGCCTTGGCACCCTCGCCAAAATCTATCACCAATATGACTGTCGCCGCGCCAATGATAATGCCAAGCGATGTCAAAAACGAACGCGCACGCTGCGCCCAAATACTCCGAAAAGCCTCTCGTACAAGTCTCTTTTGTATCATGATTTTGCATTACTTTTAGGTAACATACAGGTGATACAACCGTGCCTACAAAATTATTTCAACAAATGTGACGAACTATTCATTTTCTTACTTTGCAACCATTCCAACTGAGCGAATGAGTCTTCCGTACAGGGAAGATGCTTCGAAAACTCTCAGCATGACGGAGGGGATAACTAACATCTAATTGTCGTGTGGATTGTTCGACAATATACATTTGACTTCATATGAGCACATAGGTATTATATGAATATGAATTCATATAGTTGCTGCCCCTCCTCAGTCGATACAAGTAATCTCGCAGCGCTTTCGGCGACGCTCAAGCTTGTCGCCGAGCCAAACCGCTTGCGAATCTTGTGCATCTTGGGAGACGAAGGCACGCACTGTGTCTGCGAGTTTGCCGAGCATATGCCGACGGTGTCGCAAAGTCTGCTGTCGCATCACCTCGCCGACTTGCGCGAGGCGGGGCTCATTGAAAGCGAGAAAAAGAGCCTGCGCGTCTACTATCACCTGACCGATAAGGGCAAGCACATCGCACGAACAATTTTAGGGCTACGAAGCAAAACAGGGGAGTGACCACGATACATATCCAAGTAATCGGCTCTGGCTGCGCCACCTGCAAGCAGCTCCACGCATTAACAATCCGCGCCGCCGAACGAATCCAGGCAGAGACGACAGTCGAGTACGTCACAGGGCAAGAGGGCATTGGGCGCCTGATGGAGCTTGGGCTCGTGCGCTCACCAGCTATCACCGTCAACGGCACCGTTGCGCTTGTCGGCTTCGAGCCGAGCATTGACGCCATAAATGACCACATCCTCGCCGCGGCAGAGCAATAGTATGGATGTATTCGCACCGTTACAATGGGTCGCCGACCTGCTAACCTACGGCTTATTCTCACTTGAGCCGGGCAGCCGCTTCGCCGAAACAGTCGATTATTTTGTCTATGATAGCCTCAAGATTATTGCGCTGCTACTCATTGTCAATTACATCATGGCCGTCGTGCGTCACTTTTTGCCCATCGAACGCATCCGTGACTTCCTGGCGAGCCGCCAGTGGTACGGGTTCGATTATTTTCTTGCGGCCGGGCTCGGTCTAGTTACGCCATTCTGCTCATGTTCTTCAATCCCGCTCTTTGTTGGTTTTCTCGGCGCTGGTATCCCGCTCGGCGTCACGCTGACATTTCTTATCGCATCGCCCATTTTGAGCGAAACTGCCATCATTATGCTCGGCGGCATCTTTGGGTTAAAAGTAATGCTCATATACATTGTTGCAGGCATGGCGGTGAGCATGCTCGGCGGGTTTTTGCTGCGCAGAGTCAACCCCACTACGCACATTAACCCCGACATTCTCGCACTGACAAAACACGTCAAGACAGGCGCGAATACAGTCACCGCCTATCGCTCAAAACTGTGGCTCGACTGGTGGCACGAAGGCTGGGACATCTCAAAAAAGCTTATCCCCTATGTGCTTATCGGCGTGGCTGTCGGCGCCGCCATTCACAATATCGTCCCCGCAGGTTACCTAGAAACCACCCTCGGCCGCGGTTCGTGGTGGTCGGTACCACTCGCAGCAATCATGTCAGTACCAGTCTATGCAAACGCCGTTGGTGTCGTACCCATCGTCGAGGCGCTCGTCGCAAAAGGCGTCGCTGTCGGTACGGCTATGGTCGTACTTATGGCGACCATCGGCCTATCGCTGCCCGAAGCATTAATCTTGAAAAAGATTATGAGCACTAAACTACTCATTTGGTTTTTTAGCACAGTCACCCTCGGTATCATCGCCATCGGCTACCTTATAAACTTCCTCGCCTAAAACCCCGTCGCGCAAGAAACCCCAACCCGAAAATAGTTACATAGATTGTACACCTGCGTAATCTATTTAACAGTTGAGGTAGTAAGAAAATAGCAGCATCGTTAAATAGGCGCGTGTGTCTGCGCTGCTTCCTGGTCCACGCGCACTTCACAATAAATCAATCCCTGGCTACTGTCATGTTGAGCGAAGTCGAAACATCTTCCCGTTTTTGGGGAGGTCTCTCCGCTTCGGTCGAGATGACAGCGCTGGCAGAAGTGAATACGGGTCAGTGCTATTTCTGATTCACGGCCACTTTTTCGGCAGAAACCCCGCGTTGCCAATTGCACCGTCATTCTGAGCCCCGAGCGAAGAATCATTTAAGAAGATCCTTCGCTTTCGCTCAGGATGACAGGAAAAACAAGGTAAGAATTTGAAAGTGACTGTGTGTCGGTGCAACTTCGCGTTATTCATGGGTGGTGGTACAATACTGCTAAAGCTAAGTAGCGCAATTATGAAGCCATCAAACAAAAAAGTTCGCTCACGCCTTGACCCCGATATGCTCCTCGAGCGTGGCGCCGAGATTCCGGCTCGTGCCCTCCAGCACAGCGTAGATGTTGGCACCAAGGTCATAGACGGCACGGTGCAGGCGGGCAACCGAGTGCTCGCTGCGGTTCCCGACCAGCTCAATCCGGCCTATGCAACGACCAAAGCTAAGGCTTTTTGGCACACCCTCGGCCCCGGCCTCACCACTGGTGCAAGTGATGACGACCCGTCGGGCATCGCCACCTACAGCCAAGCCGGGGCGCGCTACGGCTTTAGCTACCTCTGGCTGAGCCTCTGGACATTCCCACTCATGAGCGTCGTACAAGAAATGTGCGCACGCATTGGCCTCGTGACGGGCAGGGGGCTGGCCGGCAATATACGCATCCATTATTCGCGCAGTATCCTGCGTATCGCAACTTTACTGCTTTTTGCGGCCAATGCTTTTAACATCGGCGCCGACCTTGGCGCAATGGCCAAAGCTGCCCAGTTGCTCAACCCCGCGCTCAAGTTTTGGTGGCTTGTCGTCGGCTTTGCGCTGCTCAGCTTACTCATGCAAGTTTTTACCCCGTATGCCAAGTACGCCAAATGGCTCAAATGGCTTGCACTTGTGCTGCTTAGCTACATTGTTTCAGCCGTCATAGCCCACATTGACTGGAGCAGCGCCTTACATCAGACTCTGGTACCGCACATCACATTTGACCGCACTAGTCTGCTGCTCATCTGTGCCATTCTCGGCACCACTATCTCGCCCTATTTGTTTTTTTGGCAGACGTCTCAAGAGGTCGAGGAGGAAATCGCCGCCGGCAAAACTACACTTCATGATCGCCGTGCCGCCACCGCTCCGGCCGACATCAAGCGCATGCGCATCGACATTTGGAGTGGGATGTTACTGAGCAATGTCGTCATGTTTTTCATCATCGCTGCCTGTGGGGGCGTGCTGTACCCCAACGGTATCACCGAGATAACCAGTGCCGCCCAAGCCGCCGAAGCTTTGCGGCCGTTTGCCGGCAATGCCACATACTTCCTTTTTGCCATCGGCATCATTGGTACCGGCTTGCTCGCCATACCAGTACTCGCCGGCAGCAGTAGCTATGCCATCGCCGAAAGCCTTAACTGGCGCAGCGGCCTGAGCCGAAACCTGCCACAAGCCTACGCGTTTTACGGCGTTATTATCATATCGATGCTTGTCGGTTTGGGGTTGAATTTCGTCGGGCTTGACCCCATCAAGGCCTTAATCTACTCAGCGGTTGGCAATGGCGTCGTTGCGCCGCTCATCCTATTTTTTATTGTCCGCATCAGTAGCAACAAACAAGTCATGGGCCGCTGGGTCAACAA
>CAYZFT010000026.1:0-16180 GCA_964477925.1 uncultured Candidatus Saccharibacteria bacterium | reverse complement strand
ATGGGCTCATCCTGGGTGAAAGTGTCTATCAAATCAGGACGACCTATGTCTACTAGAAATTGTTGCTGTCTGATACCCCATGCAGTTATTAGTGCCGGAGTCGACATCGAAGCGAAAACCTCATCGACCTCACGCTTCATCTCCAAATAGGCTGGATCTTGCATAAATCCAACTGTACTCTCGGCATGCATTTCATGGCCCATTGTTGCCACTTCGCAAGACATACTCCCCATACTAATAACCTCCTAATTTGGTTACTACTACTCCATTTGAACATTACACTTAGTTTCCCATCTAGTCAACAATCTAGCTGTTGTAACTAGCTTCCTATAGGTCATTCTAAAACACTACCTCTATCTATGTTGGCGGCTTTGATTCTGGTGCAGGGTGTAGGATTCGAAGACTGCTCAGGCTTTTCGCCTGAGACGTACGTCTAAACCCCGCACCATAGGACCATATAAAAAAGACCAGCTTAAGCCGATCGTTATTACTTGGTGCAGCATATTAGACGAAATTAGAACATTATTTCTAGCTTATTAGTTTTTATCAGGATAGTTAGGGTAGAGGCTCTTACAGCTTGCAACCCCGTCCGTTGGCGTAACGCACTGGCCTAATGGTAGGCACGAGCCATTTGGGGCAGTCTCAGCACAAGTTTGTTCCGTTGACCGACGTGCAATCAGAAGTATGACAACAAGTGCCAATACAAAGATTAGTACGGGGAGCGTGTATTTTCTTTTCATATTTTAAGTATAACCTATTTGGTGCAGGGTGTAGGATTCGAAAACTGTTGCCACCATGGGTGGCAATCGTAGGTTCGAAATTATGTCAGACCAAACAAAAAAGGCCACTGCGTGACCTCTTGTGTTTGGTGCAGGGTGTAGGATTCGAAGACTGCTCATGCTTTGCATGAGACGCAGTCCCAAACCCATACCATAAACCAAGTAAAAACGACCGGACAAGCCGATCGTTATTACTTGGTGCAGGGTGTAGGATTCGAACCTACGAAGGCATAAGCCAACAGATTTACAGTCTGTCGTGTTTGACCGCTTCACTAACCCTGCTTAAATTGTTAACTGGAGCCACGACTGGGATTTGAACCCAGGACCCCCTCCTTACCATGGAGGTGCTCTACCACTGAGCTATCGCGGCACACGCGGTTCAGGCATTAGTTTATCAAAACAGAGGTGTCTACGCAACTCAAGTTATATAACCACCTTACGAGGACGTAATACGCGCTTTGGGCGTCCTGAGGGTACGATGAGAGTCTTGAGCTTGTCGGCAACGGCGTCGGCCTGAGCGTCCATGTGCCGTTCTGAGTACGCTTGGTACAGTAAACTGTATGACTCGCGGTTTGGCTCAAGCTCGACAGCACGCTCAAGCGATTGGAACATAAGCTTTTCGTTGCCGAGTTTTTCGCTCACTTTTGCGTAGGCAATATGTCGTGCAGCCAAGTCTTCTTCGAGTTTGAGGGCTTGTTCAAAAGCTATACCAGCCTTTTCATAGTTCTCTGTTTCATAATAAATAAGCCCCAGGTTATGGAGGCTCGAGGGGGTTGCTTCAATCGAGCTTGCAATCTCAAAACAATCGATAGCATCCCGATACTCTTTTTGCTTTGCATACAAGATACCAAGACGGTTGTATGCAGCGGCATTTTTTTCGTCAATCTTTAAAATGGTCAGAAGAGCCTTTTCGGCACGTAGAAAACGATTTTCGCGCATGCCCTGGTGTGCAATGTCCCAAAGTTTACCTATACGGTCGCCGACACGGCGCGACATCTCATTCTGCTCGACCTCATTTTTTTTGCGTGCATGAATCAGGCTAAACAAACCAAACCCGCCGACAATTAGAAGCTCATACATAAACTGCACCTAGTATAGCATATGCCGCTATGACTTTTTTAGGATTTTTGCGCAGAGCTAAGTAGTGAGAATAAGCGTCACAGTAACTACAAAACCCATAAACATGTTGAGCCAAATAAATCGCCGCCACCCAACATTAGTAAGTGCCGATTTGGCGTCGGTTACACCTAAATAGGGTATGCAGTTGGCCACATACAATAAGCCGGTCAGCGCAATGACACTAGTCGCAAGGCCACGCAACGCCACAATTGTGCATGCTGCGGCGTACAGTGTAGCGGCAAACCATATAGTCGCACGTGCTCCAAGAATGGTAGCTATCGAAGCAAGTTTTGCCTGGCGGTCAGGTATGATGTCTTGCACTGCACCGTAAGCGTGTGAAGCCATGCCCCAAAGCAAGAAAGCCACTACATAGGGCCAGGCATCGGCCTGAAACGCAGTCAGCGTCAGTGCATAAACAAGTGGCCCCACAAAATGGATGCTACTAGTTACAGAGTCGAGAAGTGGCCGCTCTTTGAAACGTAGGCCTGCAACAGAATAAGCCAATACAAAAAAGAGTAAGCCCACAAGCACCCAACGTGACACGCTCGTTCCCGCTATGGCAAGGTATGTTACAAACGGTACGTTCGATATGATTGCAGCCCAGATAATTGTAGGGTGAAATGCCTTTTGTTCGCGCATGCCCTCTATGCCGCCTTTGCGGGGGTTGCGTATGTCTGACTCATAGTCAAAAACGTCGTTAACACCATACATCAGCAAATTGTAGGGCACCAAAAAATACAATGTTCCGATAACAAAAAGTGCATCAACGCTACCGCCAGCTGCGAGATACCCCGCTCCAAAGGGGAATGCCGTGTTTAGCCACGAAACCGGTCGAGATACCCAAAAAAGTTTTTTAATCGTCTGAAGCATCTTGGTCCTTTCGTTGCTTGAACAGCTGCCACAGCCGTGGTATAACGAGTGCTGCCGCGATTGGGTACGCAAAATCTTCAAGCGGCGCTTCTAAGATGCGTAAGCCGAGTAACCGTGCTGCGTCATAGGCAAAAACACCGTAATGAATCGCGATAGTGTCGAAAATAGCGGTCAAGACAAGAAGATGTAACGCCACCACAATAAAGCGTTTTCGATTATGACGTAACCATGGCCAAGAAAAAACCACTGCGACGGCTACAAATAGTATGTTAAGCACGACGTAAGTGGCGATACCCACGAGCACCTCCTTGGTACATTACGAGCGTAAGGTGACACAGCAAGAATAAAAACAGGATCTCCTCTGGAGGAAACTTATGCCACAACATTACTGCGGGTGTGTAGGGCGAATCGCCCCCAAAAAATATGCCCAATGAAATGCCCGCCATGTCCCACAGTACAAAGAAAATTATCGACGAAGCGATAGTTAGCGAAGCACGCCTCCAGTCATACCAAAATGCAAGTTTATAGCGCCAGTCTAAACTGAGTACCCCTGCAGCCGAAGCTGCAAGCGCCAAAAAATAGTACCAGTGTGTCATGCCCGCTCACCTATCGGTGAAATAGTATTGACTGGTCCTGCCCGTTTGTCACCAGCAAGATGTTTGTAGACCAACTCGGCACCGATTACACACATCGGCAGACCAACACCAGGTATAGTCGAACCACCGACGTAATACAAGTTTTCCACGCGATGACTCTTGTTGTGCATGCGAAACCATGCGGTTTGACGCAGCGTGTGCGATGGACCAAGCGCCGTGTATTCCCACGCATTAAAATTGCGTCCAAAATCATCAGGCCCGATGACCGTACGTGAAGCAACCCGTTCGGCAAAGTCGGGTATGTGAGCCATCGTAGCAAGCTGATTAATATAGGTGTCGGCGAGCTGTTCGCATGTTTCCTGGCTAAGCGATAGACCCGGCGGGAACGGCACAAGCACAACAACTGCTTCGTCGCCCTTCGGCGCAAGCTGCTGGTCGGTCAATGTTGCGCGAGATACATACAATGACGCATGGTCAGGAATTGTTTTGGTTTCATAAATCGCCTCAAAATTACCCTTCCAGTCGTCAACAAAAAATAAGCTGTGGTGTTCAAGCTCGGGCAAAGCGCCGCGAACACCAAGATAGAGTAGGAGTGCGCTTGGACCAGCTGTTCGTTTATCCCAGTACTTTTGGGGGTAGGTTTGCTCTTGTGGTGCGAGGAGCTTCGTCTCGGTATGGTGTAAATCGGCATTTGAGACGACGATATCAGCAGGCACTATTTGGCCATTTTCAAGCTCTACACCTACCGCGGTACCTTTTTCTGTGACAATGCGGATAACAGCGGCTTCATAGTGGTAACTGACGCCCAACGTTTTACCTAAACGCTCCATCGCATTGATGAGTGTATACATACCACCCCTGGGGTAGTAGACACCGAGCTCAAAATCAAGTGCGCTCATAAGCGTGTAGATTGCAGGAGCTTTGTAGGGCGACGCGCCAAGGAAAACCATGCTGTATTCTAAAATTTGTTTGAGACGTCGGTCGTGAAAATAGCTGCTGACGCGCGAGTCAAATGACTGCAGCGCCATATGGGCAAAACGAGGTGTGTTTTTTACAATTTCCCATTGCAGCAAATCGCGAAATGAACGGGTGTTGGTGTATAAAAAGTGCTTGAGTGACATATCGTAGATGAAGCGAGCCTGCCGCACGTATTTTTCAAGTGCCTCACCCGCCCCAGGCTCGATTGCTTCAAATGTCTTTTGCGCTTCTGTTAGTTTGGGGACGATAGTCACTGGTTTATCATGCTCGAAAAATACCTTGTAGGACGGTTCAAGCTTCACGATGTCGAGTTGCTCAGCCGCAGTCGTATCGAGCAGGTTAAAATAATGCTCGAACACCTCCGGCATGAGGTACCATGATGGGCCCGTGTCAAAGGTGAAGCCGTCTTTTCTGAGCACGCCTGCTCGACCACCGGCCTCAGTGTTTTTTTCATACACGGCGACTTCGTAACCAGCTTTAGCCAGTAGGTTAGCCGTGGCAAAACCACCAATGCCCGCACCAATAATCGCGACCTTTTGTTTCATGCCTTAACCCCAACTATGACCTTAGAAAGCAGCCATAACTTGCGCGGCGTAGCTATGCTGACACGCTGCGTTTTCAGCGTTTGTACTGGCGTTGTGGTAATAATCTTTAACAACTCTCGGTAGTACATCCAGCTCGTACGGACGGCTTTTTGGGCCGATTGAGGTAGCTGGTCGATGTAGCTACGTGCCGCGGTGAATTCTTGCTGAATATCTTGCTCAATTGCTTGTTTTTGCTCTTCTGAAAATGTTTCATACGTTACACCCGGAAAATATACCCTCCCAAGTTCATTATGGTCTGCAGCAAAATCACGCAAGAAATTAACTTTTTGGTAGGCACTGCCGAGCATACGGGCACCCATAGAAAGCGTATCGTACAGAGCCGTATCAGTACCGCAAAAAACTTTCAAACACATAAGCCCCACTACTTCGGCCGAGCCATAAATATAATCTTTGTAGTTGCTCGGCGTATAATTGCCGCCTATATCCATACGCATACTTTCAAAAAATGGGCGTATAGTTGACTTGTCAATTTTATACTTTTTCGCAGTATGCGCGAACGCATGTAAAGTGGGGTTTGTACTGTACTGGTGCTCAATCGCACTATAGACGTCACGCTCAAAGTCGTCGAGAAGCTCTTGTTTTGTGGCATTGTTGCCCTGGTAAGAATCGACGACTTCATCGGCGACACGTACGAGTGCATAAATTGCGTAAATGTCGTTGCGAATCGTGCGGTTAAACAGCCTACTGCTCATACCGAAAGATGTTGAGTATGCGAGCGTAAGTTTACGGCATGACTCGTACGCAACGCGCGTGTATAGGTCCATATTAGCGGCTCCGTTTTGTTGCGCGGCTGGCAAGGTCTACGAACGCTAACCTAACAGCAGCGTCGAGCGTGATGCCGTCGAGTGCCTGCAGGGCTTGCTGGGTCAGCACCACGATATCATCTTCGACCGCACTTCGCGCACCACTTTGGTCGAGCAGCTCCCGCGCGGCATCGATGGCTTCGTCACTGGCGGTAGCATTATGGAAGACGGCCGCAAACAGCGCCGCCTGCTCGCTCGTTGCACGTTCATGGAACTGCTCAATCAGATGTGTTTGCTTGCCTTCGCGTATGTCACTTGAGTTGCTCTTGCCTGTTTCGCCGCTGTCTCCATATATGCCAAGCAAATCGTCCTGCATTTGAAATGCAATGCCTAATTTTTCGCCATACGCCTTGAGGGACGATATGGTTGGTTCTGCTGCACCGGCGAGTTGTGCCCCCATAACAAGCGGCCCGACGAATGAATAGTGCGCAGTTTTGTGGATAGCGACCGTCTCAGCACTGGCACGTGCATCAGTTCGAAACGCGGACTCGGTATCTAGCAGTTCACCGCCCGAAACAGCGAAAATCGCATCTGCAAAGGTGTTCGTGGCCGCTCGTAAATGATTGGGGTCTGCGCATACTTGTTGCATAGCTTGAAACGCCGAAGAAATAAGCAGGTCGCCTGCCAGAAGAGCCGCACTGTTTGCAAAATGTCGCCTTTCGGACGTACCCTGTATGTACTTATTATATTTCAGCTCATACTGTCCGGTGACATTGAGTACTCCATGGCGCACATCATCTCGGTCGATTATGTCGTCATGGATTAAGATAGCCTGATGAAACAACTCCTGTGCTGCCATTGCGGGCAAAATGCTTAACATGTCAAACTCGCGAGCAGTCGCACTATAACCGAGTGCTACCATGTAGGGTCGTAGCCGCTTTCCTCCAGCCTGAAGCAATGCATCAATCGAGCGCCATAGCTCGCCGTAAGATGGTGATATCGCATCGGCATCGGCAATACGTTTTTGGGTGAAGTCCTTTAGAAACGTATTGATATCATTTCGTACTTCGTCTATCGTCACAAGTTGCGATGCTGGCTGCGTCATTCTGCCCTATTATACTTCAAGCTATTCTTGTAATAAAGCTAAAACTTGCATTTTTATAGTGACGCGTAATTTCGTAACGATAAGATTAGCTCGGTCAGAACTAGTTTGGGGTTAGCATTCTGTTTTAATGCTTGGCTTGCGGCGAAAGTAGCAGCAGATATACGTTGCCACTGCGCAGCAGCTTTTGGGTTGCTGGCGGTCTGCATTAGGCTTGCGGCCGAGATTTGAGCAAGTTGGTCGACGAACTGGGCAGCGACTATCTTATCTTTTAGGGTTGTTTCAACAAGCAGCAGCTGTTCAAACAAACTAAGGCCGAGTATACGTTTGATCTCGGTAATAGAAACCTCACCTTCCTTGGTTTCGTTCGAGAGTTGTTCATGGACAGAGCCGATACGGCCCTCGCCTAACACCATCGCCTGGCTTATATCAACATCTGCGTATGCGCCGTTGAAGTGTTTTTTAATTGCTTCTGCGGATGGTTTGCGAAGCACTAAGCGTTGTGTACGCGATGTGATTGTCGGGAGAAGCCTGTGCGCAACAGACGACGTCAGTATGATAACCGCATCTTTCGGCGGCTCCTCAAGCAACTTCAGGAGCGCATTTTGAGCAGGGTGATTCATAAGCTCGGCGTCCGGGATAACAACGACGCGTTGAATTGGTTTGTCGCCAAGTGCTTTGAGGGAGAAAAATTGGAACAGCTCGCGAACCTGTTCGATAGTGATTGTCGTTTTATCGACGCTCAGCTCACGGTACATACCAGAGTCAGATAATTTGTCAGCCTTAATCTCGAGCAGAGCTGCTGCAATCTGTCGCGCGATAAGGTGTTTGCCGATGTGCGCCGGGCCTTCAATCAAGACTGCGTGTGGTGGGTGCTGCAAAAAACGGTCAATTGCGTCGCGTGATTCGGGGTGTATGAGCAAATCGTCAAACATCAGCCAACCTTTGCGACAAAATCAGACGGGGCTGGTACAGTAAACACTTTACGCTCATGCCCTTTGACTATTGTTATTTCAAGCTCAGCCGCGTGCAGATAGAGTCGCTCAGCTGGCTCACCATTGTACAACACATCACCAACAATGGGGTGGCCTAGGTGTGCCAAATGGACACGTAGCTGGTGAGTGCGGCCAGTTTCGGGTTTGAGCTCGACAAGAGAGTAAGACGCCGACGTAGCCGTTACTTTGTAAACGGTTTTTGATGCTTTGCCGAGTGCTCCAACGCGAAATGTAGCTGGCGCCTTTGGGTTACGCTCGATTGGCATATCAATAACTGCCTCGGCTGGGTCTAGCGTGCCCCGTACAACAGCGTAATAGGTCTTTTTGGTGCGGCGTTGGGCGAACTGTTTTTGCAGCCAACTCAGCGCTTCAGGAGTTTTGGCGCAAATCATCACGCCAGACGTAGCCCTGTCGAGCCGATGCACAATCCCTGCCCTGTTGCCGTCAATATCCTTTGTGCGCGAACGTAGCCAAGTAGCAACCGTAGGTTCGGGGTTAAAAGCACCCTTGCTATGGGTAAGAAGGCCAACTGGCTTATGTATGACTACACAGTCATCGTCTTCATATAACACTTCGAGTGTAATATCCGGGATGTTATCCATCTCATTCAAATCATAATCTACGACTACTTCGTCGCCTTCGTGCAGTTTATGACCAGCTTTAAGCCGCACGGTGCCATTGACAGTCACTCTGCCTTGGTCAATAAGCTTACCCGCAAATGCACGGCTGAGCTGAGGTATGAGCTCCACAACTTTCTGGTCTAACCGCTGCGCCCGGCTTATCTCCAAGTTTGCCATACCTACATTCTAACAGAGGTAGCCTCCTCTGTCATCCTGAATCGAGTTCAGGAAGACATCTTTTAACGTAAGCCGATGGCTTTTTGGACTCGTAGAAGTGTGGCGTTTGCGATAGTATTCATCGCTGCCTCGTCAGACTCTAGCTTTGCCACAAGTGTGTTATCGTCCACATTCGATAAGCTAGTTTGAAAATCTGCCAAGAAATTTGCAACCGCATCGGCAACCTCTGTTTTAAAGTTGCCATATCGGTCTTGGCCTTCGTGTTCGTTGGCTACTGCTTGAAGTGGCCGCCCAGTAAGCAGTGCTAAAATCTGCAGTAAGTTTGATACACCTGGCTGGTTTTCATAATCGAGATGCACTGAGGCCATACTATCTGTCGTAGCGCTCATAACTTTTTTGCGAGCCTCGTCTGGTGTATCACCAAGGAATATACAGCCTTTGCCTGTCTCATCACTCTTACTCATCTTTTTAGCAGGGTCAATGAGGTCCTTAATGCGCAGGCCTTGATCGTTACCGAAAAACTCATGCTGTTTCTTGACTGGCTCAGGCACGACAAATAGCTCACCAAAACGGCTATTCATCCGCTCGGCAATATCTCGTGTGAACTCGAGGTGTTGTGATTGGTCTTCACCCACTGGCACATACTGCGCACCATACAGTAAAATATCTGCCGCCATGAGAACTGGATAATCAAAAAGTCCAACCGAAACCTGATCATCACCGAGTTTCGAAGATTTATCTTTGTACTGAATCATTCGGCCCATCTGCCCCATGCCGGTAAATGAGTTCAGGATCAAGGTTAGCTCTGAATGAGCGGGCACGTAGCTCTGGCGGTAGATGTGGACGCTTGGGTTATCGAGCGGTAAGCCTGCTGCTACGAATAGACGCAGGTTGTGCATAATCTGAGCCTGCAGTTTACTGTGGTCGATGGGCGTCGTGAAACTATGCAGATCGGGCACGAAAAGATTTATCTCATACTCATCTGAACGCGTTTTTGCCATATCAATCAGTGGCAACAACGCTCCAAAATAGTTGCCAATGTGCAAATCATTATTTGCCCTAAGGCCGGTTAGTATAACTTGTTTTGTCATATGACTTCTATTATACCCTAGCAATTGATTTTTTTATCGACAGACATAGCTTCGGTCCTGCGTGCGAATATTTCTAAATCATCTGCAGGTAAAGTCATACCTTCCTTTTCAAGTGTCTCTAATGGCGGTATAACTCCTCTGGCAATCATATCCCGTGCAATTTGTTCAGGTGGACGAAAGTCACGAATACGTATCTCTACGCCACACCTTACTAAGTGTGTTGTTGCATCTAATTCATTCATGGTAATAGTCTCCTTGTTATGATTGTGAGTGGGTCAATGAAACGAATATCTTGCATGCCAGCAAAAATCACAGAAAATTCTGTACAGCCAAGGATTATACCGTCCGCGCCTCGATTGGATAGGTTCTCGCATACCTCAACCAAGTCTGGCCTTAGGGCAACAGGCCCACCTCCCGATATTACGCATCGTATACATTTTTCAATAACTTTCATATCTCTCTCCGAAGGTTTTATGACGCTTATTCCATTAATCAATAGCTCATTCTCGTATAGCTTTGTGTGAACTGTAGTTGGCGAAACAAGTAGACCAACTCTTGTGTGCTTATTTATCCTTACCTCGTTTACCGTAACGTTAATAAGTGACTCGAATATACAACCGAGTCGTCTTTCAAGTTCAGGCACAAGTAAGTGTGCAGTATTGCACGCGATTACTAGTTTGCTCTCTCCAAAGATAAAAATGCTCCATGGCTGCCGCAATCATATCTACTGCCTTGACCGCATTATTTTCGTCACTAATGAAATCGTCAATTGGTAATGACAAATGCGTGATGCGCGGAAAATCACTACATTCACACGCTCCGCCCTCGGCAGCACGAGAAATTAATCGCCTGTGAAGTTCTAGGCTTGCTTGTGGGCCCATGCCGCCAATGATAATTATGTGTTTATTGTTCATGCTACTTCTCCTTAATTATGTAACTAAAAAACCGCCTTTGTGGCGGTCTGGTTGGTGGGTTCAAAACTTATTTTCAACGCACAGAACAAACCGCCACATAAGTGTCGGTAAACCAGAATTGGTAATTTTGCAAAGTTCTCATCACTTAATACTAACCTTATTAGACCCTTGTGTCAAACAATTGACTAGGATTCTGTTATGTGTTATCATTAATCAATGAAAAGGTTACTCCAAGAAAACAGAGCCGACAGTCTTTCCGCCAAGCGCAGTGTCTTGACTGACAAATTGACTAAAGGGGGTAGACAAACTTTATGTACAATTGGGACCGCAGTTCTTGCTTTCACCACCGGCACACTCGCAGCGGACGGCATAAAAGCAGGACTTGATAGTCAAACGCCAATGCCTGCCTTGAGCCAGCGCGTGATTGAAAAAGTACACGGCTTTTTGGGTGATAGACTTGATATAACGTGCGAGACCATTGACGCAGGCCCAGTCGGCATAGTGCAAAAAGCATTTGGCAGATCACCAGGAGGTTATGTGCAGACATATTTAGTGCCATTTTCGACTGCTTATTTTCCAAGCCAACGTATTCATTTGGATGTAAGTATTTGTAACACCATCGATAAGATGCCTCCTGTTAACTTCCTCGATCAGCCACCACTAAACCTAATGGAGCTCGATGCTTTGGTTGTCACAACACATGAGAGAACACATACCATCGGCATATTTAACGAGGCAGAAACACAGTGCATAGCAGTACAAGCAGCCGCAGGAAAGCTAGCTTCATATGGTTACTCTGTGGACATGCCAGCTCTGGCGAAAGCGATGATTAAAAATTATGGTGGCTTGCCGCCTGAGTACAAAACACCGGAGTGTCGAGTCGGCGGCCCAATGGATGGTGGCAATCGCAACGGTACTTCGAATGCTTGGTTGCCCGCTGGATAGGCATAGCCTACCGAAAAGTAGCCTTAATCTGCAAAATTTATCACCTATAAGTTTATGTGTGACTTTGTGTCATAGTGAGGCATCTTTTTGTGTCCATAGCTTGGTTAGCAACTGTCCTACGCCGAAGCCAACAAGGTCTCTGGTGCCGAGCGTATACGACTGGTTATGTATGATGCGCACACGGCCATTTTCGTTACCGCCAATGAGTGTCATGGTTTTGGCCTTTGTATCGACGCTCAGTACGATGTTTGTATGGGAATTTGTCGGTGTTTTGTCATATATCGCCACGTCGCCAAATGTTGGGGTATAATCTCCGGCAAGAATATACCGATTTTGTGATTGAAAGTACTCGCGGAGCGTGTAAACACCAGGAATTCGCCAGCCACCAGAATTAGGGTTCTTGAATGGGCGCCCCGCTTCGCCCATAGCCCAACTCACAAAGTCAGCGCACCATGGTTGTTTCTCGCCATCAGTGTACTTTAGGACATTGCTATCAAAACTCACGGGCTTTTTTGCATACTCTGCTCGTAAGATATTGAGTAGTTGCCTTTCGCTGACGCTGAATTTGCTCACATCAACGTCCGGGAATGTATCGTCGGGCTCAGACTGTGCTTGGGCTATAACTTGCTGGATGTTACTACGAATCGCAGAGCGGGTTACATACGCGACGGCAGACAGGGCCATGAACGCAAGTACGCCAATCAGCAGGGCTACGATTAACACACGACGTTGTTTGTGTTTGCTGCTGTTCATGGTTTTCATTATACAGTGCGCCCGGGTAGTAGCTATCCTTAAATTAAGTGCTTCTCAGTTTCACCCTCAATAACCAAGACATCGCCATCATGCAAAGTTCTGAACGGAATATTACGAGCTTCAACGTATGCCACAACATCGTCTATCGCGTCAGACTCGTAATGGTCAGATTTGTAGTGTGGCGCAACCGAGTACGGCAAAAGCCCAAGACCTTCCCAGATTGTCTCTGTTTGGTACCCTGGAACGTACGTATTCTCGACATCAACAAGCTCGATACCGTGCAAATTTGGCGAGAGTATACACACTCCAGCACTGTAACCGCCATATACAATCTGATTACTCCTGATAAGATCTGCTAGAATTTTATCGGCACCGCTCTGCGCAAGTGCTTTTCGGAGCACAAAAGCATTTCCGCCACGAACCCATATCAAATCGTACGAAGCCAGGCGTTCACGCAGACCACTTGTGTCTGTAAAATAATCACGTAGATTGAATTCCTCAGGCTCAAGCCCGAGCCCAGTAAGCGCATCAAGCTCTGCCTGCAGACGTTCTGCTCTTGTCACGGCATCTTTATAATCTTGCGCGGCCATAATAATGCCGACTTTTGTCTTGCCATCTAGCAGTCGAAGCAGCTCATCTGTGTGATTACCGAGTTTATACGACGAAAGGTACATCTTCATACTCCCACTATAGCAGACATGCCAAAAACTACCCGTTTGCTGGAGTATTTGGCAAGACTTGAGCTTAGTGAGTTTGCACGCTCGCTTACTCATGAGCAATGTCGATGTGTTCGTTTTACTAATACGGTACAGGTTTGTTATACGAACCCACAAAACCGGCGAGTACACTCGCAACCCTCAAGGCAAAGATGATTTGTCTGTGGTTTAGTTTTTGCTTAGGGTGCACAATGAATTCGGTTAATCGTGTACTTGTTGGCGTAATGGGGTTTACGCTATAGTGTAAACGCGAATAAGCACCCGGGAGCGCACGGGTAGCCCTATCCAAAAGCCGATAATCATAACTAGCCGATTGGGTGTAATAACGGATAAATTGGGGCTGAAGTGTGCCTTCGCCAGAGAACCCGAGTTCGCTGGACAGCACTAATTTACCGTATTCTTCCAGCCTGATAATGAGTGTCTCGTTCTTTGTTTTAAGTGCGTCGCCAGGATTAAGGTCTGCATATGCACCAAGCGCGCCACCGAACGCGATAGCCTGAGTCTCGGCATTGGTTGCATGTCTTAACTGCTTTATGCAGGTGCGCAAACGTTCAGCCGGGTCAGCACTTATAGTGCTCGGCGTGAATGATTCAGGGTTGGTATTTTTTGGTAGATTCATTGCAAAATAGCTCTTGTCGCTATACATAAACCCCCGCTCAGTGTGGCGGGGGTTATATGCACAATCATAAGATTTGATGTGTTTAGCGCTTGGTGAACTGGCGCTGCTTGCGGGCACCCTTGAGACCGAACTTCTTGCGTTCGCGCTCGCGGCTGTCGCGGCCGAGTAGCTCGGCGCGGCGTAGTGTGCTTTTGACGTTCTCGTCTTTTTCGACAAGTGCTTTGGCGATGCCGAGTCGAATAGCATCGACTTGACCAGCGTGACCACCGCCGCTGACAACGACGGTAACGTCGAAGTCTTTTACGGGTAGCTCGAGTGCTGCAAATGGCTTCATCAGTTCGTTTAGCAAAGCTTTGCTGCCGGCAAGGTACTCATCGGCAGGTTTGCTATTGATAGTGAAGACACCCTTGCCTGTCATGACCCGTACACGAGCTGTGGCGCTTTTGCGGCGACCAAGAGCGTAGTAATAGTGTGATGTAGCATCAGCCATTATTTGGCTCCTTTCAAACTTAGCGTTTCAGGCTTTTGGGCAGCATGATTGTGCTCAGGCCCCGTGTAAAGCTTTAGACGTGCCAGACGACCGTCGCGTAGCTTGTTGACTGGCAACATACCTCGGACCGCATCGTAGATAGCACGGGTTGAATCTTTTATGATGACGTCTTTAAGTTGCGTCTCTGTCAGGCCGCCAGGGTAGCCACTATGGCGGTAGTACATTTTGTCGGTCATCTTGGCACCGGTAACAACGAGTTTGTCGGTGTTAATGACAATAACGAAATCGCCGCAGTCAATGTGGCTAGTGACCATTGGCTTGCCTTTGCCAATAAGTAGGCTAGCAGCCTGTGTCGCGACGCGGCCGAGCGTGGTGTCACTAGCGTCAATGACATACCATTTACGGGTAACTTCAGATGGTTTAGCGCTGTACGTTTTCATTATTTTGCCTCCTTGGTGGCAGCCGCTGTTGCTTTAGCGGGCTTCTCGGCTGATTTTTCAGCCTTTTTAGCCGGCTCCACAACTGCAGCTTTGGCAACAGGTGCGGCGCTTAAATCGTCAACAAAGCTGACACGGGCCATCTCGGCGTTGTCGCCGCGGCGATTAGTAGTGCGGGTTACACGCAAGTGACCGCTGTCGCGACCGCCAAGCTTTGGCGCAATTTCATCTACCAGCTTGTGTGCCGATGCGACTGTTTGCAGGCTCGAAATAATCATGCGACGATTGTGTAAATCGCCCTTCTTTGCTTTGGTGATGAGTTTCTCGACGTAAGGTACCACGGCTTTAGCCTTTTGCAGTGTCGTTTCGATACTGCCATGGATGATTAGCGCTTCGGCCAAACTCTCGATGAGGGCTTCACGCTGGTCGCGCTCGCGGTGGAACTTCGTCCCTTTATATCCGTGACGGTGCATTATGCAACTCCTTTCTGAGTTGCCATTAGCCATTTGCCATTAGCCATTTGCCATTGATTAGCCATTATCGATTGGCCTTTTGCAGCTACATTGGTTATTGCTAATTGGTAGTTCATTGTAAATTGTGAATTGTAAGTTGTAAATTGGAGCATAGTGACTACAGCTCCAACTCCGCTAGTTTATCTTTGACTTCGTCAAGCGCCTTGCTGCCAAACCCTTTAAGGTCGCGCAGCTCGGTATCACTGAGGGCAAAGAGGTCTTGTATGGTGTGAATATCGTTATTGATGAGGGCATTGGTGGTACGAGCGGTTAGGTTTAAGTCTTCAATAGAAGTGCTCAAAACCGCACCTTCTTCGCCGGCACCTTCGCTACCTTCGTTTTTAACAGCTGCTTCCTGGACTGGCAAGCGAGTTTTACCGGCAAGTGCCGTGTACTGATTGACCAGGATTGCTGCTGCTTCTTCGAACGCATCGCTTGGTGAAATCGTGCCATCGGTGTCAACTGTCAGGCTTAAACGGTCAAGGTCAATAGCCTGACCAACGCGTGTTTTTTCAACCTTGTAGCGCACACGGACTACTGGACTAAAGATAGCATCCAAAGCGATGTAATCGCTCTGCTTCTTAGCGGTGCTTTCTTCGATGGTGCGGTAGCCGCGGCCGGTCTCGACAACGATATCCATGACAAAGCTGGCTTTGTCATCATCAACCGTAGCGATAACTTGCGCAGGGTTAACGACTTCAACATCAGCGTTAATCTGGATGTCTTTGCCAGTAACTGCGCCCTTACCTTTTTTGACAATGCGCAAAGTCTGGGCCTCGTCGCCGTAAACGCGGAACCGAAGACCCTTGAGGTTTAGCATGATTGCTACGACATCTTCTTTGACGCCCTTGATAGTTGTGAATTCGTGGCTCGCGCCCTCTACCTTGAAACTGGTAATAGCGGCTCCACTGATGCTCGAAAGCAGTACGCGGCGCAGGCTGTTGCCGAGCGTCATACCGTACCCGTTTTGCAGAGGCTCAACCACGAAGGTACTGCTTGTAGCGGTGTCATCATTGACGGCTACAAGGCTTGGAGTGTGAATCATTTTTGACATTATAGCTCTATGGCCTCCCTTAACGTGAATAGTATTCGACAATTAGTTGCTCGTTGATTTCAGGT
>CAYZFT010000025.1:2178-16231 GCA_964477925.1 uncultured Candidatus Saccharibacteria bacterium | reverse complement strand
TTTTCGGAGCGTTCGGATAATTTCTTCCATGCAAGCTGCATGTCCTAGGACCCTAGCTGTTGCTTGATTAGGTTTGTAGCGAGTGCCGGGTTGGCCTTGCCCTGACTTTGTTTCATAACCTGGCCTACTAAAAAGCCGATTGCCTTCATCTCGCCGTTTTTGACATCTTCGGCGGCTTTGGCGTTGTCTGCAAGCACCTGCTTAACGATTTCAAGAATCGCGGCCTCGTCACTCACCTGCAGCAGATTTTTGCTCTCGGCGATTTGCTCGGGGTCTTCGCCCGTCTGCAACATGGTGTCGAGTACTTCTTTTGCGGCGGTACTGCTTAGCTTGTTTGCGCCCACCATCTGGCTGAGTCGTATGAGCTGGTCAATTTTCTGAGTATTCTCATCAGAAGATGCTTCGAGCTCGCTCGGCACGACAGCCTCTCCTTCATCTTCCAAAGCGGGTCGTAGCAGCCAAAACGCGATACGCCGTGCGTCCTCCGCACCTGCAGCTTCGACAATAGTTGCGACAGTTTTTGCAGTCTCGGGCACTGCCAAAATATCCTCAATCGTATTGGCATCAATGCCTATCTCGGCAAACTTTGCGCGGTAGCTCTGTGGTAGCTCTGGCATAGCCGCGCGAATCCCATCTATATAGTCATCGCTGAGCACAACTGGCGGAAGGTCGGGGTCGGGCATATAACGGTAGTCGTGGGCGTCTTCTTTGCTACGCTGACTGATTGTGACCTGTTTGTCATCGTCCCAGCCACGCGTCTCTTGTACAATCTTCTCGCCAGCCTCAAGCCGCTCAATCTGACGCTCGACTTCATACTCCACCGCGCGCTCAACGCTGCGAAAACTATTGAGGTTTTTGGTCTCGGTGCGCGTGCCCAGCTCGGCTGTTTTACTGACGCTAACATTGACATCAAAACGCATATTGCCGTAGTACAGGTTAGCGTAGGACACGTCGGCATAGCGCATAAGTAGCTGCAATTCATGTGCATATGCCTTTGCCTCGGCGCTACTATGCATATCTGGCTCGCTGACGATTTCGAGCAGTGGCGTACCGGCGCGGTTTAGGTCAACAAGGCTGTAATCGGTACCAGCGGGATGGGTGCTTTTGCCTGCGTCGGCTTCGAGATGTGCGCGGGTAATGTGAACGGTCTTTGGCTGACCATCAACCACAATGTCGACATGGCCACCCACAACAATCGGCTCATCAAACTGCGTAATCTGGTAGCCCATCGGCAAATCGGGGTAAAAGTAGTGCTTGCGGTCAAATTTGCTAAAGTGCTGCGGTTTTGTGCCCAGGGCAAAGGCGGCCCGGGAGGCAAGCTCGACGGCCTTTTCGTTAAGCATCGGCAACGCGCCCGGCAACCCGAAGTCGATGTGGTTGACGAGCGTATTAGGAGCGGCGCTCCGGGCATCATTGTTCGCGGCGCTAAAAAGCTTCGTCTTAGTCTTGAGCTGTACATGACACTCAATGCCGATGGTGACCGTATACTGTGCGCGAAGTTCGGGGCCTATCATGACATAACACCCCGTAGGCTGCAGCCGTGATTTACGATTACAGAAGTACGATTACTAAAGATTAGCTTCCATAACCCCTCTTTGTTAATCGTTAGTCTAATCACTTGAGCGCTCCAATGTCTTTCAGCGCCCCGCGAATGCCGAGTAAGGCGTCTTTAACGTCTGCCTTGTGCAGTTTGACGTCCTGCTCGTGCACAAGCTTGTTGCGCAGTTTGTGGGCGAACCAAACACTATCGTTGCTTGTAATATCACGCTGAGCGCTAACGAGTCGTTCGCCCATGGTCTTGCCTTTGTACCTGCGAGCCCTTAATGCTTCATCAAATAGTTTGTCGGCATCGATGATGGCAAGGGGCCACATTTTGCTGTCGGGCAACATAGCCTGCACCGCGTCCCACTTTTTTTTAAACTTTGCCTGGTCGAGCTTCTTGGGGCGATTGCGCAGCTTAACTGCGACCAATATAACCAACGCCAGCACCAAAACAGCAAGCGCCACTGCGCCATACGTAATAATCTGATTGTTCATGAAATTATCTCCTCTGCCGCTGCGGCAAACTCTAACAACTGCCGGTCGTGCTCCTGGCTGGAAATAATCTGCAAGCCGACGGGCAGGCCAGTGCCTACGGCGCACGGCACACTTATCGCCGGAACGCCAACCATGCTTGGAGCTACTGTCATCATATCGACTAGATACATCTTGAGTGGGTCGTCGACATTCTCACCAATCTTAAACGTTGTGTTAGGAGCGACAGGACCAATTAAGTAATCAACGTCATGCAGTACAGCGTTAAACTCATTAATAAGCTTTGTGCGCACCGTCTGAGCTTTTTTATAATATGCGTCATAGTAGCCACTACTCAGTACGTAAGTACCAATCATGATACGGCGTTTTGCCTCACGACCGAACCCCGTCATACGGGTTTGGGTGTAGCTATCGTGTATATCTTTTGCGCTAGGCGTATAGAGACCATAGCGCTGGCCGTCAAAGCGGCTTAGGTTACTACTGACTTCTGCGGGACAAATGATGTAGTAGACAGCAAGTGCGAGCGGTAGCGACGGGATGCTCACTTCTTTGACCTCAGCACCAGCGGCTTTAAGTTTGGCGATTGCTGTCTCTATTGGCCGGCGAACATCATCATCGAGGCCATCACCCATCCACTCTTTTATAACGCCGATTTTCGCCCCACGCAATCTGTCATTTCCGGCAATGCTCCCGTCATCCCCGACCTGATCGGGAATCCAGTTATTTTCTTCAGCAGCTGCAATGTTTTTTACTTCTGGGTCCCCTCCGCTGTACAGCGAATCGCGAGGATGACGGAGTGAATAGCCCCGTGGGTCACGCTCAATAGTGGTGCTATCGAGCTCATCACGGCCGGCCATTACATCGACAACGAGTGCTACATCTTCGACCGTGCGCGCCAACGTACCAATAGTGTCGGTGCTGCTTGCCATGGCAACAACCCCTGAGCGTGAAATAAGCCCATATGTCGGCTTGTAACCGATACAGCCATTGTAGCTAGCGGGCTGGCGAGTCGAACCACCAGTGTCAGTACCAAGTGCAAACGGCACGAGCTCGAGCGCCACACTCACCGCCGAGCCTCCGGAAGAACCACCAGCGACACGTTCAAGGTCGTGCGCATGTTTGGTCACGAAGAAATCGCTGTTTTCAGTACTGGCACCATGACCAAATGCATCGAGGTTGGCTTTGGCGACACAAATAGCGCCCTCGGCCTCAAGTTTTTCTATTGCCGTGGCTTGGTATGGTGCATAAAAGCCCTTGAGAATGTTGCTGGCTGCTGTTGTCTCTGCGCCGAACACGAGAAAATTATCTTTGGCGATAAATGGCACACCAGCCAGTCGGCCAACATTTTCGCCCGCAGCGATACGTGCATCAATCTCAGCCGCTCGTTCGCGTGCCCGTTGTTCAGTTGTTGCGATAATCGCATTGAACTCTTTGTGCTTTTCGATTGCTGCTAATGCTTGTTCGACCAAAGCCACTGCGGAAGTTTTACGGCCTTGCACATCGGCGGCGATATCGGCTATCGGCTTCCAGGCGCTCATATGCGCATCTCCCGGTGTCTAGCACAGTAGTAAGTAGTAAGTAGTAAGTAGTAAGGGGAGTTTGCGTTTTCCCTATCTGCATTTTGCTTACTGCATACTGCTATGAGCCTCATCCAATCATCCTTTTCACCTTCAGCTGGTTATCTTGCGTCGCTGGTACGTTCTTGAGCAAGTCACGCGGCTCATAGCCATAATGCCACACCTCGTCCTTGCGCATGACGTTAGTCAGCCCTGTCACTTGGTTGGTCGGCTCGAGCCCATCGACATCAACATTCGAAAGCTGCTCGACATAACCAAGTATCGCACTCAACTCACCCGCAAAGGCGTCAACCTCATCGTCAGACAATGAAATCCGCGCTAACGCGGCCAATTTCAATACATCGTCACGACTTAATTTGCTCATTAACTTCTAGTATACCAACTCTTACTTATCGAGTAACTATTGACTAATGTTAGTAATTTTACTATAATATACTATTTATGCTTATGCAGCTCTTTTGCACTTATTTACTGACGAATATGTCTGCCATTGCCAAAGTCGACAGCATCAAGCGAACCAACGCAAAGCATATCCAAGTTAAGCGCACCCTCACTCGCGCTATTCACCTCCACAAATGCCTTCACAAGTTCAGCCCGAATCTGGCCATGTCGCGTACCAGCCGGAGCAATCACCGTGCCCAAGTTCAAGAATGGTCGTGGGGCAAAATCTTGCACGGCTTGCATGTTTAGCTTCAGAGATATTTCTGAACACTCTTCGGCCAAGTCGTGTGCAACCCACTCACTTTTTTCAAACCTCATCGTACTATGCAAATCTTTCCTTGTGGCGGCAACACGTATCTTGCCATCGTTTGTCATTCCCACGATATTTTTAAGTGAACATGCTCCTATTTTGGTCTCCACAGCTAGCACTGGGTGCGTATCGGCATATACAACATCCTCCAGTATTCGTTGTACGGGCCGTGCGTTGCTCTCAGTGGCTACTAAAACTTTCGAGAGCATGCTCGACCCAAGATAGACCAAACCAACACGCCTAGTATCGAGCCGTAGCCCAGCCTGACCTTCTGCGAGATGTTGTTGGATTGCACGAATGACTTGCATGTCATGCTCTAGTGGCGACCGCAGTAAGTTGAAATTTTTAAATGTAAGGGGTACTTGCCGCGGGTCACTACGACGATTTCTTGTTGTCATTGCAAAACTCCATTACTTAATCATATATTACAACCTAAATCGATTTGCGTAAACTATATTATCATATTGTATTATCCTGAGTTTGAAGAAGTTGTTATAATCCATACTATGCAAATCAAGGTTCTCTCACTCAATATTGAACACGGTGGTGTGGCCATGCAACCGCTGCTCGATTTTATACGCGAGACCGATGCAGATATTATGCTTTTGCAAGAAGTGCATAGTAGCGGCGACCGGTCACTTGAGCTGCGGTTGCGCACGATGCAGCATTTCACCGAGCAGCTCGACTACACGTTTTCGAGCTTTGCGCCGACTTATCGTGATTTTGATAACCGACAAAGGTACCAGCTATAGCGGCAATGCCGTGTTTTCGCGCTACCCTATAAGTGCTACAAAAAGCCATTACTTCTACCTTCCCTACACAGAAAATTACCGCGACTCGTTCGAGGCTGCGCCCACATGCCCTTCTGTTCTCCAGCAGTGCTTAGTGCTCACTGATGCTGGTGAGGTCAACATTTTTAATCTGCATGGTCCAGTTGATTTGGACGGTGAGCTCTATACCAAAGGGCGCCAACAGATGAGCGATGCCATCATCAATCTCACGGCCGGTTTGCCTCGCGTCATAATTGGAGGTGATACTAATGCCAAGCCGGTCAACGAGGCTTTCACCCGCATCAAACATTTGAACAGCGTTTTTGGTAATGAACTTACCACGACGTTCAATATGAAACGCAAAAAACTCCCCGGCTACGCAACCGCAGCTGTCGACATGCTTTGGCATAGCCCCGATATCACCGTCGTATCGAAAAATTGCCCCAACATCGAAATCTCCGACCATTTACCACTTATAGCGTCTATCACGATAGCGTAGAATACACATCTTTGCATTACTCTCGCATATAAGCGCTTTTAGAGCGTTATTGTATTATATATTTTATGTGTTATTGTAATTGTTATGAATCTTAACAGAGTATCCCATGGGAATATGCGCCCAAAACCCGGTATCCAGTTGGTTGGAGACGGAGCTAACCGTGAATTTCGCATTTTTATGAGCCAAAAAGCAGCCGCTCAGAGCCTCACGCAAATGTGCGAATTATATACTGACCTGGATGATCGATCGAAAACTCAGCTTATTGAATTTACCGGCATGGCTGCCGCTGCAGGTTTGCTTGCAAGTTTGGAGCAAAGAATCTCTAAAAAACATTCGGCAAATACTGTCAAATGTGTCAATGAAATATATCATTCACGTAATGTCCCCAAAACTAGTCCTGTGAGGAGCTTAGTGCCCGCTCTTATAAATGTTGGCTATGTCCTTCATGAGCGTATACTTTTGCGCAATCCGAGCGACCCAGAAATATCTGTATGGAATGATGAGTTCAATTCGTGGAGGCACTTACAAAAGTCAATGAATCCGCCTCAAGATTGGGTTGTATTCCGAAGGCATGATGTCCCAAGGCCGTAGAGTTAGTATTGGTGTACCCTACAAATATATATTTTCGCTCAATACTAACTAAGGGCTCGATTATTACATCTTGGATTTGATGTCGGCGATGATGTCGCGGAGTTCGGCGGCTTTTTCGAACTCGAGGTTGGCGGCGGCGAGGTCCATCTGACCGGTCAGGTCCTTTACCAGGCCCTTGTACTCATCTTTGGGGATTTTCTTGAGGTCGAGCTTGGCGCGCTTGGCTTCCTCGGGCAGGTCGGTGTTCATGCGGCCCTCGACGGCACGGGTAATGCCAGTTGGCGTTATGCCATGCTCGGTATTGTAGGCTTCCTGAATAGCGCGACGGCGCGTAGTCTCATCAATCGCCCGTTTCATGCTGTCTGTAATGCGGTCGGCATACATAATAACATGCCCTTTTTCGTGCCGCGCCGCACGCCCGACCGTCTGGATGAGCGCCTGCGCACTACGCAAAAAACCTTCTTTGTCGGCATCAAGTATAGCGACGAGTGACACCTCAGGCAGGTCAAGACCTTCACGTAGTAGGTTAATGCCAACAAGCACATCATAAACGCCCAGTCGTAGGTCGCGCAAAATGTCAGTTCGTTCAAGCGTGTCGACATCACTGTGTAGGTACGCCACTTTGATGTTGAGCTCTTGTAGATATTCTGTCAGGTCTTCGCTCATGCGCTTGGTCAGCGTCGTCACGAGTACGCGCTCGCCTTTGGCGATTGTGTCGCGTATCTCGGCTATGAGGTCGTCAATTTGTCCTTCAATGGGGCGAACCTCAATGGGTGGGTCAAGCAACCCGGTCGGTCGTATGACCTGCTCGACTGGCTTGGGGCTGTGGCTCAGCTCGTACTCTGCGGGGGTGGCACTAACATAGACGACTTGGTTAACGTGGCGTTCATACTCGGTGAAATTGAGCGGCCGGTTATCGAGGGCGCTCGGCAAGCGGAAGCCATGTTCGACGAGTACTTCTTTGCGGGCGCGGTCGCCGTTGTACATGCCACGCAGCTGCGGGATGGTCATGTGGCTTTCGTCGACAAGCAACAGATAGTCATCGGGGAAATAATCGAGCAAGGTTGCGGGCTGCTCGCCTGGCTCGCGGTTGGTCAGATAGCGACTGTAGTTTTCAATACCCTTAACAAAGCCTGTTTCCTCAAGCATTTCGAGGTCAAACCGTGTGCGCTGCTCAAGCCGCTGCGCTTCGAGTAATTTCCCTTGGGATTTGAATTCAGCTAAGCGTAACTGCAACTCTGCATCAATCCTACCAAGTGCCACCTTGAGCTTTTCTTGCGGCGTCACATAGTGGCTGCTCGGAAATATCGTATGCTGGTCGAGCTCAGTCATGATTTCGCCGGTCAAGGGGTCAATACGGCTGATACGCTCGACCTCGTCACCAAAAAAGTCAATACGGTAGGCCCACTCTTCGCTAGCCGGGTAGACATCTATGACATCGCCGCGCACGCGAAATGTACCTCGGTGAAAGTCAATGTCATTGCGCTGGTACTGTATGTCGGTGAGTAAGCGCATAAACTTGTCGCGCACCGTGCGCTCGCCCTTTTTGACGGTGATCGACATACCGCCGTAATCTTCGACCGAACCGATGCCGTAAATGCAGCTGACACTCGCGACAATCAGCACATCTTTGCGACTGAGTAGTGCATCGGTCGCCGCGTGGCGCAAACGATCGATTTCCTCGTTAATCGCACTATCTTTTTCGATGTATGTGTCACTACGAGCAATGTATGCCTCTGGCTGGTAGTAGTCGAAGTAGCTGACGAAATAATGGACAGCGTTGTCGGGAAAGAAGTTTTTGAACTCGTTGTACAGCTGGGCAGCAAGCGTTTTGTTGTGGCTGAGCACGAGCGTCGGCTTTTGGATGTTTTGGACCAGGTTTGCCATGGTGAAAGTGTTGTGTACGAATATTCCTCCGTCGCCAGCAAGAAATGTTTCGTCATTTTTAACTGCAAAGTCATATACAATTTCATTACTTACGGTATGCTCCGCTATCCGTACAGGAGACCAACGTAATCGGGTCAAGGCCTCGAGTTTAGCTACAGCTTCCCGCGCCTCCGTCGAGAGCTGACGTAGGCTTAGAGACGCGCACAAACGTCGAGCCACAGTAAACGATGGTAAACGTTTAGCGGATTCGATGAGTGAAATCAGGGTTCGGGAGACACCGCCAGCCGCCGCGATTTCAAGCTGCGTCATACCAGATAACAATCGAAGCCGACGAAATGCAGAACCAGACAGAGGGATTACATCAACATTCGTATTCTCAGAAGTCTCAAAGACCTGCTGCAACTTGCTACGTTTACGTTCAATCAGCAACGAAACACACTCTCGGAAACGAATTCGAGAGCTAGCTCCACTCACTGATATAACGTAACTCTGATGAGGTTTACCCGCATAGGTGGTTTTCTTTAAGCGACGCCGAGACGGTATCGCCAGTCTTTGTAGTGCATATTGCAGGTCGGAGGCAAGTCGCTGGCTTATTGTCGAAGCGGTGACAGTGAGTTTTTCTACCGACCCATCACCATCGAAATATGCGCCGAGCAGTACCCCGAGTTGACGCGCAGAAAGCTGTGGCCACCATTCTGGCAGGTGCTTGCCACGGGAATATCTTCCACACCAATAGCGCAATAACTCTGCAATTAACACCGATGATATCTGATAATCATAGGTTCCTTCTCGGTGATAGAGTACCAGCCCAAGTTCGTTCACGGCAACACCTAGCGCTTCAACCACTTCATGGTCATCGCTTGAAATAGTCACATATTTTTCCGTGAAACAGCCTTCGGCAATATAGTATCCTACAAGTCGAAGAAAGGCGTCAGACATTGCGAGCTGTGCGGGCATATCATATTTCTGATGATACGTACCGATACGAAGCCCGGCCCAATCTTGGACACCGCTACGGGGCATATCTTCAAGATTTACCCTCTCATTTTCGTGAGTGATGCGCCATAATTTTTGAGATGATATACCACTTTTTTTCAGTGCCTCGAGCAAAATGGGAGATTCCCCTAGGCCTGCGACGTAATACCTGCTCACGTCTGGCCGCGATTGTAAGATATCAATAAGGCTCAGCTGCATCATGTCCTGGTTGTCTACCATATCGGCATCGCGAACCATCGGCATCATATCGCCAACTGTAAGCCCGTTTCCATCCACTAGTGTTAAGTCCCCGTCTTTCACGGTGTAAAAATTATGGTCAGACGTCGTCGTCACGCCCCTCCCGCAAGATGTTTCGACCTTCAAGAGCTTGTGTGCGCTATGTCGCGATACCTGATATACCACCGACCATGATACTTCCCCACTTTTTGGTGAAAATGACAATGTCTCAAACTGCTCGTCCACTGGCAGATCTGGCATATTTATGAACTGGCTATCACCGCTTGCTTGAATGTACGTTGAAAATCTTGTGAATAATGAGTCGACATGCGACGAAATATTTGTGTGTATGGTACTTTTACCACGGCGAATGAAAACTTGCGTGCTACCAATGACACTCTTGCCGCTACCCGTCACACCAAGCAGCGTCTGCTCTTTGACGCCCTTTTGCAGACCTTCGGTGAGTATGCGAATAGCTTCAGGCTGGTCGCCCTCAGGCAGGTACTCACTTTGTAGTCGAAAACTCGTCACACTTACAGTTTAGCAGCTTCAGTCTAAACTTTCTTTAGGCTGAGTACGATTGCCTTTGCGGCCCGATATGCCTCACTCGACCTAAATGCATCATATTGGCTCTGTGAGATTGGCTGCTCGGCTTCATTCATTGTGTTGAAGTTTTTAGAATATATCCCGAAGCGTGTATTTTCGAAACCGGGCATTTCAAAAATCATATCAGCCAGGTATGCATTACAGCGATTCGCATTCTCAAGAATCTTATTTGCAGATTGGGTCGTAACGATGTTCGATACATATCCATAATACGATTTACCATCTGACACATAGTATTCAACGAGCTTAATTTTGTCATAGTTAACCATATCTGTAATTTGTACTTTTTTTAGAGTTTGAGGGTTTTCCTCCGGCTCGCAACGACCGCCTAGACCACCGAGACGCCTATATTGTACAAATACATTTTTATCTGGTGCAATTAATGTAACAACCGGTGGCAATTCATCATTTGGCTGATCAATGCCTGTTTCTACTATCCAGCCCTGGGGTACTACTACGCTTTTAGTATCACCATCAACTTTTACCGATTGAGTTTGGCTGAGGGTGACAGTGCTGCCTGGCAGTGCTTTTTGAGCGCTAGTAGACGAATCGACCGTAGGTATATTCTGCTCTAACGTCGATGGTTCTATCTTGGCATTGTCCTCATAGGAATCCGTTATAACCGTATCGGTTATGGCAATGTCTGGCTCTTCTAAGCTCGTATCATTCGTCTTATTGTTTTGCCACACATACCAGCCCATGAAACCAATGGTGCCGACCAGCACAATAATAAGGATTAAAACAACTAATCCCAAGCCCTGTTGATTATGTTTTGTACGCATGCTGTTTTCCCAGGATTGTAGTTATTTTATTTGCGTTGACAGCAAAATTGCTTTTGCCTGGTCATATTGGTAATTACTTGGAGTATCGTCAACAGAAAAGGTACCGTCTGTATCTATTTGAGCTTTTACGAGGACAATACTTTTATCATCGTTCAGAGGTATTAATCCGGCCATATATAGATCGCACTGTGATTTACCAACAGCCGTCTTATTGACCGCGCTAGCGTCCATCAAACCACCAATGAAAGTTGCGTCTGGCTTAAGACTGGTTCTGTATTCAACATAGTTAGCTGACGCAAAATTAGTCGATTTTGTGCTGGACAGTTTAGTAATCGTCCCAACAGTTGTATCTGCAGGGTCGCAGGCGCCACCGAAACCTCCATTAACGTCAACCTCATACGTCACAATGTAATGCCCAAGGCTCGGAATTTTGAGTGTTGTTTTTCGGCTTGTACTTTGCTCAGCTACGATAGGGACGGGGCCTTCTGTCACTTGTGATATTTTCCACGACTCGGGATGCTCAAAGCTAACATCGACCCCAAGGCCATCACTCGCATGACTGGTTATGAGTTTATCGCCCGCGCCATAAGGGCTCTTTGGAGCATTGTCATTTTCCTGCTCAGAAACTTTACTTTCTGACGCAGACTGTTTACTCCATATGACATACCCCGCCGTTCCAAGCAAAACTACTACCAAAATAAGAATGAAAATTTCAACAGCTCCGACGCCTCGTTGGTTAATCTTAGCCATATTTCCGCTTTCCTTTGTTAGGTTATCTGAATAACATAAGCATAGAGCAACAGGTACGCAAGCACAAGCACTTTAACAGCGACTTTAACAGCGATGTTTTCAAAATAGGCATAAGCGGGTACACTATATAGGATATGAGCGGCAATGCAACACCAATAAAAAATGTTTATGGGCTAAGTGAAGACCGTAGGCGCGCCATCGCTCGCTCAACACGTGAGCTGCGGACTGCCGACGAAGAGTTTGATGCCGCCTTTAAAATACTCGCCAAATACCCCAACCGTATTACCTTTTTTGGTTCGGCACGCCTGTCGCCACATTCGCCCTATTATCAGCTTGCTCGTCAACTGGCGGCAACACTTGCAGATGATGGTTACGCTATCATGTCTGGTGGAGGTGGTGGCATAATGGAAGCGGGCGACCGTGGCGCATACGAAGAAGACGATGTCGCCATTGGGTTCAACATCAAACTGCCGCACGAGCAGCATGTTAACCCCTACACTACCGAGCAACTGACTTTTAACTTTTTTTTCACTCGCAAGGTTATGATGACGTTTTACGCACGCGCTTTCATTTGCTTCCCTGGCGGCTATGGCACGCTCGACGAGTTTTTTGAGGTGCTTACACTTATACAAACGCGCAAAATGCCACAAGTACCAATTGTGCTAGTTGGCAAAAAGTTTTGGAAAGACCTCGACAGATACCTTCGCAAGCATATGTTGCGTAGTGGGCTTATAAGTAAGGGCGACGAAAAACTTTACTTCATCACCGACGAAATCACCGAAATCCACCACATTATCCGCCACAGTGAGCCAGACAGCCACATCAAAATCTAACACCAATACACTCCAACCGTGGCGCAACATGAGCCTACTGGTGCTCGTCAAGCTTCGTCAAATGTGACGTCTGGCGCCAGTTGCCGCGCAAGCGTGTCTTCAAGCCTAAGTCTCAGATTGTCGTGGTGCATATACCGTGCGAGTAACTCGCGGCCCAACGCCTCACGCATGTTGTGCGCAAATCGGCTGGCATACTCAACACCGTTGCAAACCCCAAGCGCCACATCAAGTACATTGAGCGACACCGTCTCACGCCCATCAAGCATTGCGAGCAACTGACCACCACGCCAAAACTCGAGCGCCTGATTGAGCTGGGATAGTGAGTTATGCACATCGTGCGATTGAAAATCTTCGGGTTGCAAATGTGGCTCAAACAGCTCTGGGTGGTACGGCGCATGACTGCTGCCATAAAACCAGTGAACCGAGCGCCACGACAACTTATTGTTACCAAACTCAACGTCAGTCATTGGCTCGCGCTCTGTTGCGGACCGGAAAATGGCCCCGAAGTCTGGCCGCACTTGCTGCAATTTGAGCAGCGCACTCCGTGAGCGAATGTCACCGAGAGCTTGCAAGCCAAGCAGTATGGTCACAATGGCAAGGCCGGGCAGCTCAGCTTCGAGCGGTAGCATTACCACCCCGCCAAGCTCTGTGACGACGATAATATTGTGCTTGTAACGCCCCGTGTAGGTGCGCGCAAGGTCTGGCCACCGTTTTGTTGTCGGCACCACATAGCTGACTTTGCGTAGCTCAAAATTGCTCGATTGCAGCTTGCCATAAGCGTCGAGCCGAGCTTTTTGCCAGGCTGCATCCTCAACAATTTGCGTCGCCGCCAGCAGCTGCGCAATTGGCTCGTGTTTGAACATGCTTTCCATACTGCGATAGCCAAGCGCCTTCATCGTAGCCTTGGGTTTTAGCTTTTTAAGCACCGCCCGCATAACTGTCGGCTTGACTGCAAAAACGGTGTAACCGCTTGATTCTGTCGTCAAATATCGCTGCACTCTCGCCAACAGACTGGTAGTCGGGGCAGTCTCTTCAAGGCCAAGCGCTTGGCGTACCAAAACCTCATCGGTCTTGAGCCGTTCTTCGAGCGCACGAAACAGCTCATGCCCCGTAGTAGCAGACGGGTCAAGCCCGAGCTCGGCAACTTTTGCACGGACCTCTCGCTGCACCTCTGCCTGTAAGCGTATATCGGCACGCGGCATGCCCGCAGCCCGCTCGAGCTGCTGCAAACCGAGCCGAAATGCCGACTCATTCGCTCCCAAAATATCCGCCAATACCCTCGACATGATTACCTATAGACTACCACAAGCACCATCGTTTCGCCATGAATATCTGACCCACAGTCACTTTTTCTATACACCACAAAGCCTAACTCTGGTCATGCTGAGCCCTTCGGCTTCGCTCAGGATAAACTCCGCCGAAGCATCTTCTTTTTTTCAGAAGATTTCTCCTCCGCGGTACAGCGGATTGGTCGAAATGATAGTGGCAAAAAGTGGCTGCGGGTCAGTATGAATATTGGCTCATTTATACCTGCCTGAAATGATTCTTGGGCAAAACCAAGCCTCGTCTATACTAAATGTAATTATTTGTAAGCCATATTACAAATTTAACCATAAAAGTATTGCACTTAATACTACAGAAGCGTATACTTAAAAGTATCCTAGTTGTGTCCGCGGGCCAATTAGTCTCTCTTGGCTACACGGTCTTCTTCGATACAAACATCTTTTAAAAAAGAAGACCAAATGAGTAACAAAAGAGAAG
>CAYZFT010000025.1:0-2078 GCA_964477925.1 uncultured Candidatus Saccharibacteria bacterium | reverse complement strand
TCTTCGATACAAACATCTTTTAAAAAAGAAGACCAAATGAGTAACAAAAGAGAAGTTACCGGTAATCACGAACTCGAATATATGCAACCGACATGGCTTAGGGTTAGCTACCCCTACCCTCATCAGTTGCCGCCAGGTGAAGACACTGTTGTACTACAAGACGTATCATTTAATGATAGGAAATCTCATTGGGCATATAACAATAGAAAGCTAGGCCCCTACACCCAAGATGCCGGGCCGCCTTTAGGTTACTATGATAAACCATTACTAGTTCAGTATCATCCAATTTATGATTTGTTTGATGATAATGCAGACTACATACATAATCGTCAAAAGGCATTGGAATGCGAGCATAAAGTTTTTGCAAAAACTTTTGACCAAATTTCGCTTTGGCAAGCTATGGAAAAAGAAGTGCCTCACGATCATAAGCTTCAGATTGCATACCGTGCAATTGCTCAGTTTCTTAAAACATCTGATGGTGGATGGGTTCAGGCCGGTTGGATTGGCAATATTGCACCAACCGTAATGAATATGGGATGGATGATCGGTGGCCTTGCGCTCGGGAAAAGTGTAATCGGGCCAGATGCAGTCCTCAGAACAGGTAAAATTGCTGCTACAATACTGCGCGGTAAAACTGTTGTTAATACACATACCGGTCGACTCGTACGTTCATTTGTAGAAGATAGCGCGGTGGGTGAGTTGTCCAACGTTATTGAGTCAGATATACACGGCGTAACAATGAGCCGCTCAACATTGGAGAATACAAGTGCATCCGGTGAACTTGATTTTAGTGAGGGGATAACTCTTCGCAATCTACACGTGACGGGCAATGGTACAATTCATGGTAATGGTGTAGTCGACGGTAAAGATATGACAATACCAAGAAGCGTACACATAGATAGGGGCATCAAAATTACTCCCAAAATTATTGCCCCCAATCGTTCATATCAAAACGCCCGTTAGTATTTATTAATTACAATAGCTCATTTAAATAGCTCGCAATAGGGCGTTATAAGCCGGTGGCGTGGTACCAGTTGGGGGCTTGGGAGAGCCATTTTTCGAGTTCTGGCGTAGTCAGGAGACCGGCCTGTGAGCCGGGGTGTTGCACAACACTCATGCTATTGATGGGTGCGAGCTGTAGTGCAGACTCAAGATCGTGGCCAACAACGAGTGCTGCCACCATGGTGCTCGCATAGGCATCGCCTGCCCCCGTGCGCTCAACAGGTGGCGCTGGGTCTGGGTAAAGTGGCATGGTAAAGCGCTTGTTGCCGTCTGAAGCATAGGCGCCATCAGGGCCGTCGGTTATGACGACCATTTTTGGTCCGTAGCTATGGAGTCGGTTCATGAGGTCATGAACGTCCTCAGTTGAGCCGCCAGTCACCAGCGCTGCTTCTTCGCGGTTCATAATCACCACCTCAGTGCGCGCGTAAATGCGGCTGAGGCGTCCGACGCCAGCTTTCATCTGCCATGTGCCCGGCTGGAAGGCTAGTTTGACACTTGGGTTGGCTTCGAGCCAGTCGGCGATTTGGTCATGGTAGTCCTCTGCATGCTCGCTCAGGCTACTAAAGTAGAGCCACTTTGGTACTTCGCTGGGGCGGAAATGGGGCCAGTGATACTCAAAATCTTCATGCTTGACGAGTATTGTCCGCTCAGCCTGGTAGTTGATAATGAAGTTGGTATTGGTAGCATGGCTATTCTGGATGTGTACGAACCGGTCATCGACACCTTCTTTTTGCAGTAGTGCTATGGTCTCGCGACCAAGCTGGTCACCACCGACGTACGTCTGGTATGCCACTGCAAGGTCGAGACGGCTCATGCAAACCGCGGCGTTAGCGGCGTTGCCATGACCGGGCATAATCTCTGCCTTTTCATAGGGCAGCTTGCCGCCAAACGGCATGGCGAGCCAGTCGCCCTGCTCGTCACTGTACGTTCGTGCCTGGTCGTCTTGAAGCTTGATAAATATGTCTGTTACCGTATCGCCAACACACAGCACATCAAGTTGTTTTGTCATGGTCCCCACCCTTTACTGACTACGCCATCTTTAATTTACGTTTCATAATCGTGACCGCTTCGCCAGT
>CAYZFT010000024.1:0-16329 GCA_964477925.1 uncultured Candidatus Saccharibacteria bacterium | reverse complement strand
ATATTACCGTCAGTCTCGACAAAACCGAAAAGTCTAACCAGATGCAGCGCTACGGCGGCTATGCCAACCTGTTTTTGACAGATTATCTGGAATTCCGATTTTTCCGTAACGGCGAAAAGTACGAAACCATCAGCCTCGGTAAGGTCAAAGACGGCGGGCTGATACTAACGCCAGAAAACGGTGGCCGGCTTGTCCGCGAGCTGGCAGATTTCCTCGAGCAGGCACCTGAGAGCATCAAAAGTGGTAAGCGCCTGGCCGAAATCATGGGTGGCAAAGCCCGACGTATACGTGACAACGTCGCCGAATACCTGACCAGCGAAGACATCGACAGCACAGAGCTCTCGAAGATTTACGACATGATGACCAAGCTGCTCATCCACGACCTCGAGCCGCAGAAATTTGCCGATATGTACGCCCAGACACTCGTCTACGGGCTGTTTGTCGCTCGCTACGGCGACAACACGCCCGACAGCTTTACTCGCTCAGAAGCACGGGATTTAGTACCCAAGAGCAATCCGTTTTTGCAACATTTCTTCGACCACATCGTCGGGCCGAACTTCGATACGCGCCTTGGCTACATCGTCGACGAACTGTGTGAGATTTTCAGCGTTAGCAACGTGCAAGAGATTGTGCACAAGCATCTCCGCATCCAGGATGTCACCAACGACGTCAAAGACCCCATCATCCACTTTTACGAAGACTTTTTGCAAGAATACGACCCGAAAGTCCGCAAGGAAATGGGCGCGTACTACACACCAACGCCAGTCGTAAAATTCATCGTCCGCCACGTCGATAAAATCTTACGCGAAGACTTTGGCATCACTAAAGGCCTTGCGAGTGACGAGACATTCACCAAGCAAGTCGATATCGGCCAAGAAGTGTCGGTTTTAAAAGCTGGTAATACCCGCGTCTCAAAAACATCTGTTATCGACAAAACTTTTCACCGCGTCCAGTTGCTCGACCCTGCCGTTGGTACTGCCACGTTCTTAAACGAGACGATCAAATTCATCCACGAGCAGTTCAAAGGTCAAGAAGGCCGCTGGCCAAGCTATGTCGCTGACAACCTCATCCACCGCTTGCATGGTTTTGAGCTTATGATGGCACCATATACCATCGCCCACCTCAAACTCGGCATGACACTCAAAGAAACCGGTGTCGAAAACCTGCCAGACCGCCTCGGCGTTTACCTCACAAACACGCTCGAAGAAGGCGTGCCGCGCCAGCAAGACCTATTTAGCTTCGGCCTTGCCCAAGCCGTCAGCGAAGAAAGCCAACATGCCGCAGAGATTAAGAGCGAACGCCCTATCATGATCGTTATGGGTAACCCACCCTATAGTGGTGAAAGCTCTAATAACACACCGTACGCGAATAGTCTCATAAACAAGTACAAAGTTGAGCCAGGTGGCCAGCAAAAGTTACAAGAGCGAAATCCGAAATGGCTTAACGACGATTACGTAAAATTCATAGCGTTTGCAGAAAATATGGTCGAGAAGAATGGCGGTGGTATTGTTGCTATGATTACGAATAACGGTTACTTGGACAACCCAACTTTTAGGGGGATGCGCTGGCACCTTGCCAATACTTTCGATAAGATTTACATTTTAAATTTGCACGGTAACACAAAAAAAGGTGAAACCACACCAGATGGCGAAAAGGACGCAAACGTCTTTGACATACAGCAGGGTGTTGGAATTATTCTTGCAGTGAAAAGCTCAAACACAACTAGCATGGCTCAGGTCTTTCATTCAGAAATATATGGCGAGCGAAACAAAAAATTTAAGGCTCTTGAAGAAGATTCCATATCGTTCACGAGGATTAATTTAGACGAGAAAAATCTCTATTTTGTGCCGAAAAATGTGACGAATTATGATGAATATTCTCTCGGCATCTCTGTTAGCGAACTGATGCCGACCAATTCAGTAGGAATAGTTACTTCTGCAGATGGCATTCTGACTAATAGCAGCAGATTCAATCTCATGAAGACTCTGAATACTACACGAGGCAACGTTGACGGTAAAAGAATTACAGAAAGACTACAGAAGGTAGTAATTGACGAGAGCAAAATTACTAAGGTTGCCTATCGACCATTTGACGCTCGCTATCTATACTTTGACACTTCAGTTATAGAGCGACCTCGCGAAAGCGTGATGCGTAACTTCTTGAATCACGAAAACTTAGGTATTGCGTTTAACAGGCGCATAGAATCGGGACGTGATTTTACAGACATATTCATAACCGACTCGATTATGGACGCCCGGCGTGTTTCCCTAAAAGAGACGAACTATGTCGCACCGCTTTATATTTATCACGATGATGGTACGCGCGATGCCAACTTTGACCAATCTGAGCTTAAAAAGTTAACAATTAACCTTACTGACGAGCCGACACCTGAAGATATATTTGATTACATTTACGCAGTTTTACATAGCCCGCAGTACCGTGAAAAGTACAAAGAATTTTTGAAGTCAGATTTTCCGCGTGTGCCTATCCCAACTCAAACAGAATTTGATTGCCTTGTACCGCTCGGTCGTGAGCTGCGTGAACTTCACCTTATGAAAGCACCGGTCGATTACGAAACGACATTCCCTGTCGCTGGGAGTGATCTGGTCGAAAAAGCTGCATGGATTCCCGATCAGGCCGGGAATGACGAAACCGTACGTGGTCGGGTTTATATAAACGAAACGCAATACTTTGGTAATGTGCCAGAACTTGCCTGGAATTTCTACATCGGCGGCTACCAGCCCGCCCAAAAATGGCTCAAAGACCGCAAAGGCCGCACGCTCAGCAACGAAGACCTCGACCACTACCAAAAAATCATCAAAATCCTCCTAGAAACCAACCGCATAATGCAACAAATCGGCTAACAGCCCCAAAACGTTTGTGAGGTACTAGTGCCTCGCCAATCCTATCACAACTGTGTTGTCCGATTGCCGATGAGCGGTAAGCGTCGGGATAGATTGATGCGGTGCTAAGACTATATGAATGACGGGCCGTGCTTGATATAATCCATCTATGAATTTACACCCAGAAGCAGGTGGCGAAGTACAACGCAAGATACTCGGGCTTAGCGATGCACAGATTGCAGATGTGATTGTGGCAGGCACTAAGGCATTTCGTAACCTTGGCGGAGGTGAAAGGGGCAAACGCGCTCGTGATGCAGCAGAATACCTAGAAGCATACGATGCAAGGCTAGCAAATAGCCTAGCCAAAGCGATTTTTGGCCCACATGAACCTGAAGCGTAAATGTGGCGGTTATAGCGGTAACTGTGAGCGGCCCTGATGACAAGCACGATTCCCGCGTACATCGAGCAGCCTAGGGCGAGACTAGCAAAAGGTCGGTAGCGGTCTCATAGGCTGGCTTACTTTGCGTTGTACGCATCATCGGTGACATGCTCGAGCCAGCGGGTCTCGGGCTCGTCGGTGCCCGAGCTTTCCCATACGACAGTGTGGACCATGAAACTATCTGGTGAGGCGCCGTGCCAATGCTCGACACCAGGTGCTGTGTAAATTGTCTCACCAGGTTTCAACACCTGCTTGCTCCCGCCCCGCTCTTGCACAAATGCGGTGCCCTCGGTGACGTGTATGTACTGCCCGACGGCGTGTGAATGCCATGCTGTCCGAGCGCACGGCGCAAAGTGGACCGACGCCATGCGGGCATGTGACGGTGCCTCTCCAACGAAAAGTATGGTTGGATAGACATCCCCCGTGAACCATTCGGCTGGGCCTTTTGAAGTTTGGGGTACAATTTTTTTCATCTTTGACCCACTTTTCAAGAAGGAAAAGTAGGTTGAGTGGCGAGTCAAGTCTCACCATCTCATGTTTAGCGGCTCAAAAGAAAACCCACCTGCCAAAGCGGGAACCACAATAAGCATGACTAGCAAATTTCTTGATGACTGGATACCCAATCAGGTCAGGTATGACAAAAAAGGAAGTTGGGGGGCAGGGCCAACAGCGTCCCAGATTGAGTTCGGGGTGACAGTATCTAGAACGGGCGGCGGCGCCGGAACGTGCTGCGAACAGGTTGTTGCTCTTGGGGTTCGAGTGGTGTGTTGGCGAGTGGGTCTTCGGGGGTGAGTGGGTCAGCTAGTGGCAGCGGTGATGTGCCGTTTTCGGCCGCGTTGAATGCTGCTTTGTTGCGCAAGAAAACTCGGTGGCGATAAAAGAGAAAGCCACCAACAAGTGCCGCCGAACTCAGCGCAATGATATTACCAGCGCCAGTGTTTGGCAACGTCTGCGTTACTACGGCTGGCTTGCAGCGTGGGTCATCTGACGGCAGGCTTGAGTCATAGATACAGGGGGTGCATCGCTTATCACCAACCGGAATCCCCGGCTTGCACTCTGACACAGGCGGCGCCGCCGGTTGCACCATAGCATTACAGCTATCGGCATAGACTGTCTTTCCGTTAACGGTAAAGAGCAGCACCGCCGTGACACTATAGTTACCGGCCTTCTGGTAGGTATGTTCGACGGTAACCGTATTTGCAGTAGTTGGTTTTACGCCTGAAACTGTCGTGCCATCACCAAAGTTGAAGTTACCGCCGATAAAGACAGCGCCGTTGCCGTATTTGGCGGTGGCAGTGAATGAATATTTCAGGTTTTGTGGGTTTGGACCCTTAAGGTCGACGCACTGATAAAATGGTATGAGCTGCTGCTCGACAGTAACTGTTGTCTCACAGGTGCTCGTGATGGTATCGCCACCAGGTACGGTCGCATATACAGTTACCTTGATAGTGTGCGTTCCGGGCCCAAACGTGTAGGGGACGGCCGTGCTGCCGCTCGTTTTGGTGACCGTATTGCCATCGCCGAAATCGTAGACGTATTTGGTAATTTTGGCATTTCCTTTTGCCGTGGCATCAGTCGTAAAGTTAAACGCTCCAGCTTGACCAGTTATTGATTGTTTTTTTAGCGCATCGCACTTCACGCTCGATTTGACGTTGTCACCCCACACGGGGTTGCCACAATCGTTAAGTACGACAAACTCAGCTTCTCCATCACCATCAAACAGTACCTTGGCGGGCAAGCTGTTTGACAAAAACACCCGAGAGGTCTGCCCGTAGTAATACGTATCGCTTCCAATTGTCATCGACTTGTCGTGCCGACCGTCGAGTGTTGTGCGACCGAGGCTATTTGCGCTCGTAGCGACAGTCTGCCCGTCCACGACAACCCGGCCGTCTTTGTAAACCGTACCACTTTTGGCAGTACTCACGAACCGATCATAATCGGCAGATTGTAGGCCGAATTCGTTATAGATTTTTTTGAGGTCATTACCGTTGTGGTCGTTGTTGGCGCGTACATTTTTGATAAAATCTGAGCTTGAGCTAAAGCCGCAGTACATAATGGCATTTGGGCCGCAATCGGCAGCGGCATACACTTTTGGACCCCATACTGCTGTGACTGCAACTATAAGCAAGGCAGCAAGCCCAGCGAAGAATGTTAGCCTTTGTCGTGCATTACGAGCGAGTATAAAGCGCATAGGTATCCTTTTCTTAATTCTATGCTGCTATTGTGCCATAAGAGGTGAGCGTTCGCAAGGTGTTTTTAGCAAAAACGCACCGTACCGCTCACAAAGTAAAACCCCCGCTGTGTATGAGCGGGGGTTTTAGAGCGGTCAGTCAAACCACGTTTACTGCAGCTCGCGGGCGAGCTTGCGGCCAATGAACAAACGATGAGCAATGCCAGTGAGCAGTGCTACGCCAGCTGCAAGGCCAGCAACACCGCCGGCACCAGTGTTAGGCAACACTTGCGGCACTGTCTTACAGTCATCCATATCAGTGCTGTAAGCGCTACTGTCGGCAGCCGACTCTTTGACCGTCACGATAGTCTTGTCGCTCAGGCGGCAGACTTTGACGTTGCGGCAGTCGGCGCTCTTAGTCGAGTGTTTGCTCGCGTCAAACTGGTCTTTGCTGATTGTTATCATGGCACCCGTGCCGTCAGCGATTACGCAGACTTGCATCTTAGAACATTTGGGGCTGTCGACAGGCTCGTATTTGTCTTTGTCGACCCATTTGACGTCTTTGATGATGCCATCGGCGGGGTCGCAAACTGGTACAGTCTTACACTTCGGGCTGTCCTTTGGCTCGTACTTGTTAGCTTCTGACTCGAGCACCCAGATGATATTGCCGGTTGTTGCGTCACAGACTTGGACTTTACCCGGCTGCTTGACAGTGACATAGGCGTCATCGCAATCGTCCGGTACCGTTGGATTAGCAGGGTTGACTTCAGGGGCATTGACACACGCGGTGTTCTTGATGCTGCCCTCGACCTGTTCGGTTACTTTTGCGGTCAGGACGATTGTGACACTTTCACCAATCTTGAGGCTTGGTGCAACATAGACGAGCTTGTTGCCCTCAATAGACCCTTTGTCTGTTGTCAGGAACTGTATATGTGCTGGTGCTGGGTCACTAATGAGGACATTTGTTAGGTCAACTTCGCCAGTGTTGGTGGCCTTAACAGTGTACGTAAAGGTTTCGCCAACCGCTACCTCTATGTTTTCAACACCGTTCACGACTTTATCAATCTTAACACCTGGGACTTTTGGCTTGGGCACGGTGACCGTTGCGCCGTCACAGTCGTCGGGATTCCCCGGTACGGCTGGGGCGTCAACGCAAGCGTTGTTGATTATATCGCCCGGCCTGTACACATCAACCCTTGCGGTAATCTTGATGTCGGTGCTAGCACCAACGTTTAGTGACGGGATTGTGTAGACGAGTGCGTTATTGACGATTGCGCCCTTGTCGGTGCTCAGGAATGTCACGCCAGCTGGAGCCGAGTCACTGACGGCTACATTGACGAGATTCACTTCGCCGTCATTTGTAACTCTCAGTGTGTAGACGAAACTTTCACCAACCACTACTTCATCGCGTTCGACGCCGTTAACAACTTTGTCAATCTTGACGTGCGGGATTTTTGGCTTGGGCACGGTGACCGTTGCGTCGTCACAGTCATCATCCTTACTTGGTTCACCGGGGTTAACCTCAGGAGCGTTTACACAAGCAGTATTCACGATGTTACCTGGCTTGTACTCATTGACCTTAGCGGTGATGCTGATGGTTACACTTTCGCCAATATTCATGCTTGGCGCGACATATGTCATGACATTGCCTGCAATGGCACCTTTGTCAGTCGTAAGCAGTGTAACGCCTGCAGGTGCTGGGTCTCTAATGAGTACATTTTTGAGGTCAATCTCACCGTTATTGGTGGCCCTGACCGTATAAGTAAAGACCTCGCCGACTTCAACTTGGTCGCTCTCAGCACCGTTGACGAGCTTTTCAATCTTGACGCTTGGTACTTTAGGCTTTGGCACCGTGACCGTTGCGTCGTCACAGTCATCTGGGCTGCCCGGTACAGCTGGAGCATCGACGCAAGCGTTGTTGACGATAGCCCCCGGTACATAGGTTGTAACCTTGGCCACTATGTTTATATTGACAGCTTCGGCAACTTTCAGACTGGGGAGGGTCAGGACAAGTTTATTGTCTTCTATCGTACCCCTATCTGTGCTAATAAATTGCACGTTGGCGGGTGCATCGTCCTTCACGACGACGTTCGTCAGGTCGACATTGCCCGTGTTCGTAACTTTGAGCTGGTAGGTAAAGTTCTGGCCAACTTCGACTTGCTTGCTTTCGACACCGTCAACTTTTTTGTCAATGGCAACGCTTGGTTTATCTTCTTCTTTTATAATAATCGTTTTTTTACAGTTAGCCGTGACAGTTATGGGGAACTCACCCCGCCCAAAGGTAGTTTTGACATAGGCCGTTACCTTGGCGGTGTAGGTACCAGCTGTAGTGTAGGTGTGCGTTACAACGGTGCTCGGAGATTTTTCGGTCTGGGTCTTGCCATCGCCAAAGTCATACACAACTTTGGTAACAGAAGCGCCATTGCTCGCGCTGACGCTACTACTAAACTTGTAGGTTGTATCGTTGACTTTTGTCGCGTTAAGCGCCTTACATTCGTACTTTGGGTTGTTAGGAGTGACCTTGATGGGGTTGCCGCAGAGGTTCATGATGACCGTCTGCACATTGCCCTTATCGTCAAACAACACCATGGCATCGTTGAAATACTTGGTCAAATCTTTGATATGGCTTTGGTAGTATGTCTTGCCATTAATCTTCAGTGAGCTAGAGAGGCTACCTTTCGAATTGCGGCCGAGGCTCAGCCCATTGTAGCCAACGGTTTTGCCATCTACCGTGATATTTCCGTTGTTGGGGTTGATTTTACCCGACTTTGCATACTTTGCAAATTCGTCATACTGGCTCTTTGGCAAATCATACCGCGAGTCGCCGTAGATGTTATCCATGTCACTTGGGTTATTATTTTTGAGTTTTGATATAAATGACGTGCGGCTCGAAGCCCCACATGGCATAATATCGTTGCCGGGGCAGCTTGCGGCTTGCGTCGTGCTCGCAAACCCAAGGCTCAGAACTGCGGCGGCGGCAACGACAACCGTCGTCACACTGGCTGCAAATGCCTTTTTGGCTTTTGACCATGTCTTTATAGAGAGTTTCATAAATGTTTACACCTCCGATGTGTAAATTTACTATACCCTTCCATATTACCACTTTGTTGTTCTTATGTCAATTGTAATATAATAGTATAGTTCTTGTGTTTAAGTCCATCTTTTCACCCTGTTATGTTTGGCCAACAATGCCGCGTACCGTTGTAGAATAGTGCGCTCATGGTAACTAACCCCAGCCGACATAAAAACCTGAGTACCATCTTACTCGTCGCCAGAAGCGTTGTGCTAGCAGCGCCTTAAGGGGTGGGGGAATCTTTATTCGGATTAATTCCGAATAAAGATTGGGGCGGGCGAGCCTGCCCCTCCTGAGGTCGACTGTTATGTCGAGCTCAGGTTAAGTAGCCAGCGCTACTCTGTTTTGAAGTTGTTGTAAGCAGTACAAGCATAAAACTGACTTTGGCGAGGTGTATGGGCAGCAATGCCAAAAAAGCACAGAGCGGCTACTTCGCTACTGAATAACCGGGTTGACCCCAGAAGGTTCGCTAGCAGGCAGCAAGTGGTCTTTTTTGTTGAACCGAAAGCCAAATGAGCTACCCTTGCCTTCTTCAGTTTCGAATATGACCGCGCCTTTTTGCTCGACGACAACTTTTTTAACCATAAAAAGCCCCAGCCCTGTCCCGTCAGGGCGAGCACGTCGCGCATTTTCGGCTCGGAACATCTTGGTAAAGAGATGCCGTTGGGCTTCGCGCGGTACACCAATGCCAGTATCAACAACCATAAATTCTATCGAGCTAGGCTTGGCTTTGAGCAACACCGTAACGCTACCGCCACTTGGAGTGTAGTAAATGGCATTGTCCACCAGATTCATGATGACTTGATGCATTTTACCGGCATCGAGCATCAGCGTCGGGAAGTCCACTGGCGGTTCGTATGTTAGCTTAATGCCCTTCGCCTCGGCAATTTCGCGGAGCTGGCTTATCTCCGCATCGATGATTGTGCGTAAATCTACGGGTGAGTATTCGATAACAAACTTGCCCGTGTTAATGCGTGATAAATTAAGTAAGTCCGAAATAAGGTTCGCCATGCGCTGGCTACTCTGAAATGATTGGTTCAGTAGCTGCCGTTGCTGGTCAGTGATTGGCCCAACATCACCTTCAAGCACCATACTCAGATAGCCTTTAACGCTCGTCAATGGCGTACGCAACTGATGTGACGCCATGCTAATAAATTCGTCTTTGGTGTCATACATACGCTGCAGTTTTTCGTTCGTGAGTCGCAACTTGTGCGTCGCATCCTCGACTTTGTCTTTGAGTGTTTCGTTAAACTGTTGTATCTCCTCATAGTGCAAAGCATTCTGCAACGCAATGTTGAGCACATTTGCGGCCGCTTTAATTAGGTGTACATCCTGTTGATTGTAACGTTTACCGCTATATCGCGGACCAAGGAGCAAATAGCCTATTCTGGTTTCTGTTTTTGGGCTTGATTCCGACAAAAGTATCCGGCACGTTAAAGCAATGTTATTGCTGTGAAGCAGCGACTTGATTTCATCGTGGTTTGTGAGCTCCTCGGTGATGTTCACAACGCTCGCAACAGCATCAAGACTTTTTATGAGTTGCAAACCTTCATCATCCAACGTCCGAATTGCATCAGGCAGAATACGAGTTGTCCCGTCTTTTTCTGAAAGCAAATAGCAGCATATTTCCGCTTTTAACGATTTTTTAATGTATTCAGAGCTCTTTTCGAGCAGTGTGGGCAAGCCTGTTGAAGCTATTAGTACCTTATTGAGCCCATTGATGAACTGAGACGGGTCATAAGCATCTCTGAAAAAGATTTTATTAGTCAGCCGCCTGAACCACAGTTGAACCCTATGGTAGTTTGCCGCAACCACAGTAGCTAGCACGATGGTTGCAAACAATTCGATGGGCCAAATAGCCACATCAAACATCCAGGCCATCAATAAAACTAGCGGCGCCACATACACAAGACCCAAAATTGATGCCATGACGAGATACGTCGAAGACCTAAAAACGTAACTTCGCACATCAAGCAGTTTGTGTTTGGCGATAGAGTAGCTCAAGCCAGTCATGAGTATCACGACCGCAACAGGTGTCAATAGCGCAGATTGTGTGTTATCGAGTAGGGCGGGCAATATGAGATTGGTGAGTGTCGCAATTGAAAGCGCCAGAACTATTGAGTACGCTACACTTTTTAGTTGCGGCTTAATGTCTGCGGTTGCCCTTTTATAGCCATAGATTAAATTTGATGCGACTGAAAACACTACCAATCCTAAGGCAGCGATGTAGAGGATAATTCCTGGCCCATATACGGGGACAGGCAGTACATCGGGCTCGACAATGATTGATTTGATAAAAATCGGGGTGACTACTAGCGGCAATCCGAGCACTAGCCCGGTCATTACCAACATTGTACGTTCGTGTTGTTTCTCTGCAATACCGACACGAAGCTGCCCGGTTAACTCAGCCACAAAAAATGCTAATGCCACTGCCGACCAAAGGCCAAACGCAAACACTACTCTTGCATATAGCAGGCTCTCGCCGAACTTGGTAGTAAGCCCAAAGACACCAAGCATCCAGGCAGAGATTAGCGCCATGCTCGCAACCAGGCTTCTGTTCGCACTACTTATGGGGTTTTGAACCAGCACCACTATGCTCAACGCAGTTAAATATGCTACCAAAAGACTGGCCAAAATCATAAGCATCATTATATGCTACCTGTTGCTCTATTTTCTAACTTTTGGTAAAACTTTAGCCGCGCTGTGCTAAAATCGCATCCGTAGCATCGACAATACGTCGAAACAGGGAGCCCCGCGAGTTCTGTTCGGTGGCAAGAAGTTGCGCCTTGGCGTGTGCGTGTAAGTCCGAAATGAATGTCTTGATATTCACCATCAGTGGCACAAAAGTCACCGATTCGTTCACGCCGTCGAGTGCAATCCCATGATTAGCATCATCACCTTCGATTCGCCGTATCGCATCAGTACCAAAAACTCCTTCGATTAATGGCAAGTGTTTAGCCTGAAGGCCCATAACAGCAAAGTCATAGCCTTCATTAAACGCTTCCGCACCAAGAGCTATTACGGCAGCTACAACATCCCAAAAACTCCCATGCAGCATACTTTTCGAAAAACTCGAGACTTCAAACACCTTGCTCGTCATAATGGGGTGCTCTTTGAGCAATCGTGCTGTTTCGGGAGCATGCTTGAATATCCGTTCTATCGTAGGCAATGACCGAACACCATGCTCATTCGGGTCGATTCGACGCACAACGCTGCGCGTGGCCTTGTCGAGCATAATGTAGTAAACAGAACGGTCGACCAATTCGACCGGGTCAACCGCAACCGTCAATGCCTCGTCAGGCCCTATTGCACGCTCATTGACAACCCCATCCTTAAGATAGGCGCTGGCTTGGACTTGCCGTGCGACGAGCGTCAGCCGCGGCCCTTTTGCAGTAACCACATTTTCCAGATACGGGATGCCGACATTAGTGGCTTCAAAATCGCGCCCTACCACAAAAGTTTCAGCTGCCATTGCTTGGGCTGCAAGACGCCTTCTGTTGTGTGCCGCGTTATGTTCTCTGGCCCTCTCGGTAAGTAACATACTTGTATTAGTAAAATTGACGTTGACCCCAACTATATCTGGCAGCTTAACCTGTTCATTGGGGTTACTGGCACTTTGTAGCCTGAGCTTATCAAGGCCTGCAAGTACTTCTTCTGCGGCGCTCTGCATGCCATGCTCCCGTAAGCGTCCGATTATTACGTCGGCAGTTTGTTCTACGAAAGCAAGTGAGCCCTGCATTGTCCCCGAATACACTGACTTGCGCGACTCCTCCGAAACAACCACCCGCCCCAACTCATTTTTCATGTCAACATAGAGCGGCAGCTGTTTACGGATATCATCTTTTAGGTACCTTCCATAAAACGGCTCAAACTCAAATATTCGCATTATCTCAACTACACGGCCGAGAACTTGTTTAAAATGTTTCGGACCGTCTACGACCGACCAATCATAATCAATTACAGAAAGTGTAAAAATATCCTTTCCAACTCGTATTGCTTCGGCAAGCGCTGGGCTTCGACTGCTTTCCGAAAGCCACCCAAACGCGAACCTAGCATGCACGATGTCTGCCACGCTCGGTTTGATATCCAGCTCAGTTGCGTCAGATTGAATTGCGGGGAAGCCCCGCTCTCTTTGAGCGGAAACAGCATCGGGCCGGAAGTCAACCGGAAGATACATGACTCCATCACCAATCAATCTTTCTCCAAGTGACGTGCTATCACCGCACCCAACATCTACTACAAGTTTGTTATTGTCTACGTTACCGTTAATGGCAAGACCTTGAGCTATCTGTCGTATAGAGACAGCATCGGCAACTCGTGCCATTGTCTGCAAGCGTCTTGCTTCGGCTGCTCGGGTTAAGTTTGCACCAGGCATAACAAAATCACCACCATAGAATCGTGGTGCACCGGGGCCGCGTTCAACAGATGTCAGACTGGTCATACCTTGTGTACTTAGTACGCTAATTATATCACGCTTATGCTTATCTCTTTTTTCTCCCGTAATAACGTTTAAACTATCTTTCCTTGAACCCGACCCAATTTACGGCTACAATGTGACGTATGAGTAAACAAGCAAAAATTGCAATTATTGAAGATGATCAAGCTATTGCAATGATGTATCGCATGAAGTTCGAGGCCGATGGCTATGATGTCCAAACAGCCGCTAACGGCAAGCTTGGCATAGCACTGATAGAAGAGATGAAACCCGATATTGTACTGCTTGACCTCATGATGCCCGAGATGAATGGCGACGAGATGCTCACCAAACTTCGCGAGCAGCCCTGGGGCAAGCAAGTTAAAGTCATTATCTTGACCAATTCTGGCCAAGAAGCCGCTCCGCCCGAGCTCAAAAAACTCAACGTCCGCCGTTACGTCGTCAAAGCCGAGATGACCCCGCGCCAAGTCGCCGAGCTCGTCAAAGCCGAACTCGCCGCCTAGCCCCTCTCTTCTTTGCCCTATCGCCTCCATCATGGTGCAAGGTTAGACCTATCACCACATGTGGTGATAGGTCTAACCTTGCACCATATACCCCTAATCTTCGCCCTTTTCGATATCATTCGCTAACTGCCATTTCAAAACTGAAAGTTCATCGCGCGCCGCAGCATAGTCATCAACAAAAGTTAGGTATTCTTGTCGGCTGTAAAACATCTCAAGTAGCGTGTCACGTTTGAGCCAGCTGGGGGCTGCCTTGTCCCTTGCAAAATACTTATAGCTCGAGTATGGCCAAGTCTTATAGTCATCGGGGTTTAGATGTATGTAGCGTGAAATATGTTGCAGGTAGCTGTCGCGATTGATTAGCGAGGCTTTGTACGGCCCCTGAAACAGGCTGCCCACCCTGTCGTACTTGCTGTTAAAGTACATAACATAACTCGTCGCCACGCGGCGCATGAGCTTGTGGACGCCATCTTTGGTAGTCTGGTACAACATGAGGTGAAAATGGTTGGGCATAAGGCAGTACGCAAGCACTTGTACCTCATTCTGAATTTTTTCTATGTGATGGCGATTGGCATTACGCGGAGCCTTTTCTGCCGTCTCAGGCTCGGGTTCTCCCAGATAGCGCTTTAAAAGCCCCAAAAAAACTGTGTAATCTTTTTCATCAAGAAAAATCTGCCTTTTCTCAACGCCACGATTGTACACATGGTAGTACTGGTGTTCGGCGAATTCTCGTACAATATTTCTGCTGGGCATGGTGATAGGTTAGACCTTGCACCAAAATAATGCAAGTCCAGATAGAAATCGGCAGTTTTTCGCTATGGTGCAAGGTCTAACCTATCACCAAACAGATGGGGGTATTATGAAAGTATGAATATAGCTATTGTTGGGTTTGCGACTGAGGGGCGCGTGAGCGCGGAGTACTGGGCGAGTCTTGGGTATGCCGTTACGGTGTGCGATAGGAACGATGCTATTGATGTGCCAGCTGCGTACGAGAAACAACTGGGTGATGACTACCTTCGCGACCTCGACCGTTTTGATGTGATTGTGCGCAGTGCGGGAATCAACCCAAATGTGCTGCTAGCCGATAACCCAACTATTGGCCCCAAGATTACAACGGCCATCAATGAGTTTTTGCGTGCTTGCCCTACTAAGAACACCATCGGCATCACTGGTACTAAAGGCAAAGGCACAACCAGCACGCTCACTACAAAGATGCTTGAAGCGGCAGGTAAGAAAGTCTGGCTGGGCGGCAACATCGGCCGCTCCCCACTAGAATTCATCGACGAAATCAAACCAGACGACTGGGTCGTCCTCGAGCTGAGCAGTTTCCAACTGTACGACATCAAACAGAGCACCCACATTGCGGTCTGCCTAATGGTTGTGCCCGAGCATCTGAACTGGCATGTAGACATGGCTGATTACACGACTGCAAAAAAACGACTATTCACGCTGCAAAAAAATGATGATGTCGCGATTTACTATGCCGAAAATGAGGCCTCGAGACAGATTGCAATGAGCAGCCCCGCCGCAACATTCGCCTACTATGCGGCGCCAATGGCACGTGTCGAGAAAACTAGTATCGTGATTGAAGATCAGACCATCTGCGACACGAGTGAGCTACCGCTACTGGGCACACACAATTGGCAAAATGTTTGCGCCGCTCTCACAATCTCCTGGCAGGCTGGCGTACACGATCTTGATGCTATACGCTCAGTACTCACTCGCTTTAGTGGGCTTGATCATCGGCTCGAATTTGTTCGTGAAATTGAAGGCGTTAAATACTACGACGACAGTTTTGGGACCACTCCAGAGACCGCCATTGTCGCACTGAGAGCATTTAAGGCACCAAAAATAGTTATTCTGGGGGGTTCCGATAAGGGGGCAGACTACAGTGAGCTCGCTGAGGCCGTGGCATATAGCAAAATTAGAAAAGTGTTACTGATAGGGGAACAAGCCGAAAAGATTAGGCAATCACTTGAAAAAACCGGGTTTACTAATTATGGGCTTGGCGGCACAACCATGTATGAGATTGTGTCAAACGCCCAGCGGTTTGCTGAGCCTGGTGATGTTGTGCTCCTATCGACTGCCTGTGCTAGTTTTGGGCTTTTTACAGATTATAAAGATCGCGGCGACCAGTTTAAGACAGCTGTGCGAGCACTCGTTTGAGCTCTGCGATAACGGATTCCTCCGGTTGCAACACTTGTACGTTACTACCAGCAAGACGACATATGTCCTCCTCAATCCAGTGGTAATGTGTACAGCCAAGCACAATCACGTCTGCATTTGCCGCAAGGGCTAGCCCAATGTCTGCCTGAATCTTAGCTTCATTGAGCGCGTTTCGTTCGATTAGCTCTGCCCAGTCGGAACAATCTGGCTCGATTACTTCACAAGAGGCTGCGTAGGTTTGTTTAAGCCAGTCATAGCGCGGACTAGCGAGCGTAGTCGGGGTAGCGCAAACAGCAATTACATTGGTCTTAGTCTGCTTGGCAGCTGGTTTGACCATTGGCTCAAGTGCAATGAGTGGCAATAAAAATCGTTCTCGCAGGCGGTCGATAAGTGTCGTACTAACAGTATTGCAGGCGATGACAATAACCGCGCAGCCTTGGTCGACCAAACCCTGAAGAATAGGCTCGACAAGCGAGAATAGCTGCTCGGGCTTTTTTGTGCCATATGGGACATTGACCGTATCATTAACGAAAATAACTTCATGCTCGGGTGCCGCTCTCTCGATTGCACGAGCAACACTAAGCCCGCCAATGCCAGAGTCAAAAACCCCTATTTTCATGCTATTTTTCGGTACCGATAGTTGCCCGAGCGGCGCGGATGACGTTTTCGAAGAGGGCGCAGATGGTTAGCGGGCCGACACCGC
>CAYZFT010000023.1:0-16557 GCA_964477925.1 uncultured Candidatus Saccharibacteria bacterium | reverse complement strand
CTTGTTATAGGGCCACCACTAGGGGCGCTGTCACTGAGCTGAATGCTGCGATCAGATAATTGCGCGGCATCCACGTTACTCACACCTAGCAATACCGGTGCGGCAGTCCCTACTATTAACGCAAGTGCAGACAGAGCCATGAGTGGCCGCTGCACAAGCTGTTTTTGTATTTTCATAGCTTTCTCCTTTGTGCATTGTTATTTTAATAGCTACAAGAGATATGCTATCACGCTAAAGCTTACTTATGCAAGCTTTTCCAATAAAAATCAATGTTTTGTAGCACGAATTACAACGCCATGATATAGGGTAACTGCTGCGCGATAATCTGTTGATTTTCGCATCGTAGTTTTTGCAACTTAACAGATTAAAGAACTCAACAAGTAGTCAAAATATACCCTACCTAAACGCGTTCAGAATTAGTAGGTTGCCGTTGCAACAAGCACATGAGCCATGCTATAGGTGCCAGCTGGCGTTACAGGACTCATATTGAATAGGTATGAAATCGTGTATGTTGTGTCTGTTGAGCTACGCTGCGATGAGCTTATAACATCGCCATTGATGTACCTAAAGTTGTTGGCAGTTGAATAATCCGGATCGGCTTCACCGAATCCAAATGGGTCAGCAACGTAATCGGGAGCCTGCGTTGGCGTAGCGCCAAAATTTGGCATCGCCACTAGCGGTGTGCCTGTTTTAGCCCCGGCGACAGTATTAACGGCAAGGTTTATGCCGAACTGCTCAGTACCTGGTGCTGACGTAAAATTTGTAGCCGACGTATCGAGCGTGTGGTTGCCATTACTGGGCGGGCCACCATAACTTTGCACCACATATCCCTCGCTTAAGTAGGATTTCACCCAAAACTGTGCAGTGCCGACATTGGCGTTTGCTCTGTCGAGCACGCCTACATCGACACTCGAGGTGAGCGTGGCCATGGCAATGTATGGCGTGCGGTTGGTATTAAAACCAGCCTGCGCTGAGTAAATAGCACTGCGTAGCGCCCCGACGGTTAGTTCGCCGGCAGATTGCTTCGCCGAGTAGTTAGTGGAGCTGGCATTAAGTTCGCCGCCGGTACCAAAAAATGATTCTGTCACCTGGTAATTGGTCGATGAGGATGTTTGCGCGCTTGCTATAGGCACGGCCAAAAAGAGCGTTGCTGCGCCTACTAGAACGAATAAAACCAATCTCGATGTGCTCAAAGTACGAACCCCCATAATACTGTCTGTGCTTATTTTGGCGCATTGTGGAGCAAAAGACAAGGAGTTTAAGTCCCGCCACGCCCTGGCTGATTGACGCATGGTCATGTTCATGTAGGTATGATGGGCTTCACTCAAAAAGTATAGCCATTGCGGCGTAAATTTGTAGTAGCTTTTAACCTACCCGTGTTATCATTGTAATAAGCATAACTAATATATGAGTGGGCATGGAACAAAACGATTCGCTCGAAACACAAACTACCGCCTCATCAGGTAGTACGTCATCGCTAGAGAACACCTCGACAGCTGGCTTCGAAGGTGTCCAGGGCACTGGCAAGATTATTCAAAAGACCGCCGCCAGAGCAAAGCTACCACTTGGCAAGCGTCTGCTTAAAAAAATGAACGTATACCTCCTGATTTTTATCTTTCTGCTACTCGTAGCGGGTGTTATCGCCATTTCAGTCTATCTTACGAGCAAAAGAGCCGAGGACACGATAGTGCCAACGCAGACACTAACCGACGAAACTTTGAAACAGCTTGCCACGAGCGACGTTACCGTCGGCCAGCCCAAACAAGTCCTCAATGTGCAGAGCAACGCTGCATTCGCGGGTAAGGTTTTTATACGTGATAGCCTCGAAGTCGCTGGCCCAATACAAGTTGGCGGGAGCATTAACGTTCCTGGCATCACCGTTTCGGGCAATAGTGTCTTCGAACAACTCCAAGTTAATAAAGGGCTCAGTGTGCAGGGAGACACATCCCTGCAGGGTCAGTTGAGCGTGCAGCGGAACCTTACCGTTGCAGGTGGGGCCACGTTTGGCGGACCAGTTTCGGCACCGATACTCAGCGTTAACACGTTGCAGCTTAATGGAAACCTATCACTGACACGACATTTCGCTGTCGGAGGCGCAACACCGAGCCGAAGTAATGGCGAGGCATTAGGTAATGGTGGTACAACGGCAGTGAGCGGCTCTGATATCGCCGGCAGTATCAATATCAACACCGGTGCCAATGCGGCAGCTGGCTGTTTTGCGACAGTAAATTTCACGACCAGGTACAACTCGACACCGCGCGTACTCGTAACGCCAATTGGGTCGCCAGGAGGCAGCCTCGCGTATTACGTCAACCGTAGCGCAACAAGCTTTAGCGTCTGCACCGCCAACGTGCCTCCTAGTAACGCAAGTTTTGGTTTTGACTACTTTATTGTCGAGTAGGTTGGTTAGAGATAAGAGTCAAGAGTTAAGAGATGCGCGGTACGAGTAGGCTGTTGAGGCGACAACAGGGGTGGAAGGTTGAATCGAGGCAAACCCGGGCTAGACATCGAGGAAGATGACAAGATCGTCAGCTTTGACGTGCATAACGCCGCCACTTATACGAATCGTCTCTTCTCCCTTGGTTGTCCGCACAATCGCATCACAAGGTTCGAGCAACGTGATAAAGTTGTGATGCTTTGGCAGAATATCAAACGGCCCCGTGGCACTCTCGGCGCTAATACTTTGTGCATCGCCATCGAAATAGACTTTGTACGGCGAATAGATTTTGATGCGCATGGACGAACCGTCATTTTTTGTGGCAGCAGTCTGCTCGGGAACAGTGTACTCATCGCTCATACGATAATCTCTTCGATGCTTTTCAGCGTCTCCTCGCGTGTAAAGAAATCACCTGGTATGCCGTTGTGTTTGGTCATAACATTCATGTTTTGTGTAAAGTTAGCAATAAGTTTTTTAGCCTTGGCATAATCTGCGCGGTCGGCTGGGCTCAACTCGTTCTCACCAATAATGGCGATGATGCCTTTGAGTGATTCGTACTTTTGCAGTAGGGCCTGCACCTTAACGCTGAGCACATAGTGTCGCTCACCGACAATCTCTGGTGTCAGCAGGCTCGACGTCGTAAGGTTCAAATCAACCGCCGGGCGAATCCCCTGCTCGGCGACTTTACGACTCAAAACGATGATCGAGTCCATTTCGTGCTGAATCAGCTGCACGGCAGGGTCAGAAATGTCATCGGCCGGTACATAGATGGTCTGCACTGAAGTAATTGAGCCATTCTCGTTTGAGCTTAAGCGGTCTTGCAGGACCTTTACGTCAGAGAATATCGTCGGCTCGTAACCACCTTCGTTCGGGACTTGGTCGAGAATGGTCGAAAGCTCATTGCGGGCCTGAATGTAGCGGAACATATTGTCGGCAAAAAAGAGGATGTCCCTTTTTTGCTCATCGCGGAAATACTCGGCCGCGGCCGTTGCCGTAGTACCGATCATGGCACGCTGCACCGGGTTCTCATTCATCTGCGCAAAGAACATACTCGTATTTTTAAGCAGATCGTTCTCGCGCAAAGTATCCCACAGCTCATGACCTTCGCGGATGCGCTCACCAATACCAGCAAAGAATGACAGACTGTTGCCACTCTTAGCGGTGTTGTTGATAAGCTCCATGGTTACGACAGTTTTGCCCACACCAGCACCACCGATAACACCAATCTTGCGACCCTTAACAAACGGCGTGAAGAAGTCGATGACCTTAATACCAGTTTCGAGTATCTCGGGCTTACTGACCGAGAAGTTCGTGCTACGCGGTGGCAATTTCATGATGTCTTTGCGCGGCGCTTCATCCTCACTGATTGGCGGCAGGCCGTCAAGTGGGTCACCGAGCGCATTCAAAATGCGACCAACAGTTTTTTCACCAATCGGAATCTCGATACCCTTACCTGTGCGTTGCACCATGGTGCCCTTCTTGAGGCTGCGGTCGGTTCGCACATTAAGACAGAATGCCACGCCACCGGGCTCAAGGTGGTCGACGAGCAGCTGTGTAGCATTATCGTTGTCGGCGACAATTAGCTCATTGATATTCGGCATCTCCTCATCGAACTGCGCAAGCACAACGAGGTCTTTAATAGATACAATGATGCCTGACATTAGACAGTACTCCCTCTGGTTGTTTTCGTGCTCATACTACCGCCCTCGTGTGACCGGCTTTACTCTTCTTGATGCCGTTAATAATCTCTTTGAGACGTTCATCTTTCACCCCTCGACGGGCGCGGTTGTAGGCTAAGTGTAGGTCGGTTTTGGTCTCATCGGCACGCTGGTGAGAGGCGCTCATGGCACGGAAACGTGATGCGTACTGCGCCAACTTGGACTGGAGGATTAGCTGGCTGAGTGCAATTTTGAGCATTGAGCGTTCAAGGTGGGCCGCCACCGCGTAGCTTGATGGTTCAAAGATATAATTTTCTTCACTAATCAGATCTTCTGTACGCTCATTGCGTGCACCAGCAATCTGGATAGCCGACGAAAGCTCAATTCGCTTAACATCTTGAGCCATGAGCGAGACGTATTCCTGATAAAACACACTACATTTACGATATTGCATTACCTCGTGGATAATTGGCGTCACATTAATATTGCGGTCTTTCTCGGGTAGTTTGTAGTATTTGCGAAAACTAATGCCACGCTGGCTCAGCTGCATGGCGCCGTGGTGCCCGATAACAATGATATCGTTCAGATCTTTGTCATGCGCTTCGATCATCATCTCGACGAGCTTTTGGTCGATATCACCACTAAAGCCGCCCTCGGCGGTAATAATAATGAAGAGTTCTTTTTCGATAATTTCCATGTTTTGTTCTCGACCCAGCCCGAACAATGCATCGACGCGCAGTTGCAGGTAAATCTGCCACAAACGGTCAAAAAACTGTGTCGATTCGAGCACCTGATTTTTAGTTTGAGCGATCTTCATACTCGCGATACCCTCGAACACGCTCGTTAGCTCAACGAGTGTTGCCATGTTGGCTTCTTCGCGCGCAATCTCATTTGGCCGTTTCATGCGGCTTTCTCCTCGGCAGTTTCAGGTGTTTCAGACTTTTCAGGTACAGCGAACGCATCAATTTCAACTTCGGGCTCGGCTGCCTGCGTCACATCAGCTTCTACAGGGGAAGTGTCTGATCGTATCTCGGCTTGCGGTAGCGCTGGCAGCTCTGGTTTGGTTTGTTCGGCATTGGACGGAGGACTATCTGCGGCCGCTTCACTTACCTGTTGAATTGGATTAGGATTAGTCGGCGAAACAGTCTCCCCTGGCTGCTCGACTTTTTCTTCGGCGGGATCTTCCTTGGCTGGCTCTGGCTTTTGCTCTTTCTGGTTTTTGACAACTTTCTCGGCCTTGTCTTTCCCCCACATCTTATGATGCTTTGCTGGTGGTTCTTCTTTCGTGGCCGGTTTTGCCTCGGCAGGGGTAGTAGGAGCTCCGCTGTCAGCGGACTGATCGGGTTTCTCTGCTTTCTTTGGTTTCACAGGGCTCGCCTTGGTCACCTCTGTAAGCAATTGGTCACGCACAGCATCATACTCTTCATCTTTAGTAATCTTGCTCGCAAAATCATTGGAGCTGATTTTGAGAAGATTGACATCGAGCGTTACCCCGTCTTCGAGGTTCAACACAATGTCGAGCATAAGCTGCTGGGCAAGTAGCGAGAAGGTGTCGGACGGACTTTGTGTCAATATTTCAAAGATATGTTTACCGGTCAAAAGCGCCCGCTTAGCCTCAGGCCCCAGTTCTGAGCCGAAGTGCGAAAATTCCTCTGCCGAACGATAATCTGCCAAGATTTTGAGTGTTTTGGCGGCCAGTTCTTTCTGCCGCTTGTTGTGGCCAACACCACCAGCACGTGTCACGCTCAAGCCCATGCTCACAGCTGGGCGGATGCCGTCGCGGAACGTCTGCATGTCGAGGATCCACTGACCATCGGTAATAGACATAATGTTGGTCGGCAAGTAAGCAGTAATATCACCGTTGGCGGCATGCACGACAGGAATAGAAGTCAAGCATTTACCGGTGCTATTAAGCCGCCCTGCTCGCTCGAGTAAGCTAGAGTGTGCATAAAACATGTCACCTGGGTAGCTATCGCGCCCTGGGCTCACACCCGAAAGCAGTGCCACCTCGCGGTAAGCCTGGGCGTGGCTCGTCAGGTCATCATAGACGATAATGGCATCTTGGTCACACTTTTGCCAGAGATACTCTGCCATCGAACAAGCCACATATGGTGCGATATAGCTCATGATAAGCGACTCAAACATCGTACTCACAACAACTATAGCCGAATCAAGCCCGCCGTTTTCCTGCAAGCGGCTGAGCAGCATGTCGACATCACTTCGTCGCTTTGCAATAAGGCAGTACACAAGAATCTGGTCGGTACGTTTTTGGTTGATAGCGAGCTGTGTTACGACCGTACTTTTGCCTGATTTGCTATCGCCGAGCAGGGCCATGCGCTGTCCACGAACGATAGGGAACAAAGCATCAATAGCCGTTACGCCGCTCTCCACCTGGTCTTCGACTAGACGGCGCTCATAAATGCTCGGCGCGACGTTAAAGACCGGCCAAACATCATCTGCCGGAATGGGCCCTTTGCCGTCGAGCGGATCACCCGTTACCGACACGACACGACCAATGAAATCTTTACCAACTTTACAAACAAGCTCTTGGTGCTGCACTACCGCCACCGTGCCGGTGCGCACCGATGTGCTGCCAAGATGCAAAATAACTACGTGATCAGGAAGTATCTGGTGCACGAAACCTTTACTACCGTCATCAAACATGACGAGAGCGTGGATAGCGCAGGGCTGCAAACCATTGGCTTGTATAAGAAATTTGTCGACGGCAATGACCTCACCAACGGGGTTGCCTGCCGCAACGAGCTTGTCGAAATGCTGATTACCACTGTTCATGCGGCTACTCCCTGACCTGCCGGTTCGGGCTGCGGAGCCTGAACCGAAGTAGTGGTAGCGGTTCCGAGCAGTTTTTCCATCAACATTGGACGCTGTGACTCGAGATGCTTGATAAGTGAAAAATCAAAAACTTTGTCGGTGGTACGAACGATGCTGCCTGCGGCGATGTTGGGCTCCAAGCCTATCTCGACCAACATTTCACTGTCAAAATTAGCACGAAGCCAAAGCACGAGCTCGGTCGTAAATTTGCGTGTCGCCTCTGAGGCGAAGCTAATGCGCAAAACTGGCGCCTTCTTTAGCACATAGTCCATAAAAACTGCTGCGTGGTGTCGGTCGTCTGGCAGCAAAAAATTGAGCCGATTGGTACTCCCAAACTCCTCGAGTGAACGACTGAGGCGCGGCAGTTTAGCTACTGGCGCATTCGTACGAAGGCGTATAGCCTGCAATGTTTCTTCAAGCGCTGCGATATCACGACGCAAACGGCGTGCATCGCCAGTGCTCACGACACCAGTCGGCAGGTGGACTGCATCCATCACCTTCGCGCGGGGCAAGGTTGTTGGAGTAGCTTGCTGGCTAGGTTCCATGCCGTATATCCTCGAGAATTGCTTCTTTGTTCATTTCCAGGTCATTTAGAATATACTCGAGCTGATCACTCAGGTCGATCTGATTGCCAATAGCCGCAACAATGTAATGATTGACTACATCACCCATGTTAGTCTGAAACTGCGCAATGAGTCTTTCTCTATCTTTGGCGACTTCGGCGTCAAGTTGCTCCGAGAGGTGTGCCCGCTGCTCGTCGATGACATCGTTGGTTTTTTGCAGTGCCTCAATGGCAAGTTGTTTGGCGTCTGTGATTGATTGTTCATATTTCTCAAACTCTTCTTGCAGGGTGCGCGTAATCTCGCCCTTCATGTACTCATTGAGCTGAGAAGTCGTCAATCGCAAATCTTGCTGCAAGAACATAGCATTTTCGCTAATGATTTTCTCAAAATGCAGACGCCCACGGTTACGCAACTCCTCGCGGAACGTGTCATTAAAGATGTGTTCAACATCGTCCTCGGCTGCCTTGGTGATATCGTCAAGAGGGTTTGCGCCCTTTTGCTTCGTACCGCCATTTCCCACGCGCACGGCGAGCCACATAAAGGCGATAGTTGTCGCTAACAAACTACCCACTATCAATGAGAGTGTCCAGATTGTCATAATGTCGCCCCCACCCTTGTCATATGCATTGCGCTTGTGTTTATAACTTCAGTAATAAGTATACGCTAAACAGCCCCAGAACAAAAATGATTAAACCAAGTACGATCACCTGTATAAGTCCTCGGGCGATCGACTTTTTGGCAAGCGGGTTACGACCGATTGCTACAAGGCTGCTACGTACCCCACCGTAGAGCAAACTACCCGTTACGAACACCGTAACAAGCAAGATGACGATGCTAATATAGAGTCGAACGGTACTCACTGGTTTGCCAGATATAACCTCGCCAGCCTTTTTTAAGATCGCAGGCACTGGCGGTCCAGTCACATTCACCGACAACGGGTTGTGCGCAATACTAATATCGACGGCTATTTTACCTATGGCAACTGTCTGCTTGCCAACGCTACTCTTGAGCACCATCGTACCACTGATATTTTGCTTACCATCAAAGGGCGTGAGCGCCTTGCCAAGTACGACTGTCTGTGCACCGCTTGCCTTCATGCCGATACCATCGAGCGACGATATAGCGATTAGGTCACCGGTTTTAATCGAGCCGTTCTGAGTGCTTACCAACGCTTCATATTTGCCATTATTTGCCACATACACTTGGGAGCTTTTACCGTCGCCGCCGAGCGACAGGACTGTCTCGCTCGCGGCTACTACAACGCCGTGCATCGAGTTAGGATCGTCTGTCGTAAGCGGAACGACTTGCTTACTGTTTTTTGGATTGATCATAACGATCATACCGCGCTGTACCTTATCGCTCGCTTCGTACGCTTGTGAAACTGATTGTGCGGTGGCAAGCGCCGGCACCAAAAGCAGTACGAGGACGAGGACGCCCGCTATGTAGTGAACTATGCGCCGATGTAACAGATGGGGCACCATATGTCCTAAAGTATAACCGTTTTAAACACGTCACGCTACTATTTTTCTCTGCTACACTAGTTGTATGAAAATAACCAAAGCCATTGTTCCTGTCGCCGGTTGGGGCACACGAATGCTTCCTATTACCAAATCAATCGAGAAATCAATGCTGCCAGTAGGTACACGACCGGTGATTGACTATGTTGTACAAGATCTGCTCAAAGCGGGCGTAACGGACATATATTTTATAGTCGGGGAACAAAGTACTCAAATCCAAAGCTATTATCGTTCAAACATCCCGCTCAATGATTACCTTAAACGCCACGGCAAAGAAGATAAGCTGCCCCTTGTCGCACCACTACTCGAAGCAAATACCCACTTCATAACACAGCCGAGTACCGGCGGGTATGGCACAAGCATCCCTGTTGGTATCGCCAGCGAGTTCATCGGCGACGACGAGTCTGCCTATGTGATTATGGGCGATCAATTTTTCTATCGTTCCGATGGCGGGTCAAACGCAGCCGATTTAGCCAAACTGGTTGAGGCAAAAGGCGTGACAGCAGGCTTGTTTGGCGTACCGGTACCATGGGAGCAAGTCTCGATGTGGGGGATTATCGAGAAGGACCGCGACGACAATTTTGTACGAATCGTCGAAAAGCCCACTGTCGACAAAGCGCCAAGCAACCTCAATAACGCAAGTTTTTACATATTTGATAAAGAAATTTTCGAGCTCGCACGCTCATTACCCGCCAACCCAGCCCGCGGCGAGTTTGAGATAACCGATGCCATCAATGCCTATGTCGAAGCGGACAAACGTATTGCCGTCGCCGAAGTCAAAGGCGAATACATGGAGTGCGGCAGCGTACAGGGGTGGCTACACGCCAACCGCGTCATCCTCGGCAACATCTAGCGACTCCAAAGGGCTAGACCTCAACGATTAGCATATAGTAACTTGAGTCTCAAAACCCCGGCGTCATCATCCCCGCGCAGGCGGGGATTCAGCCATAAAAAAAACAACTACCTGATTCTTTTTTACTAGATTCCCTTCGCTGTGCAGCGAATTCATGGGAATGACGGGGTTTTGAGATTTGGGTATACTAATCGTTTTTCGTGATGTGCATGAGTGTGTCGATGAGGGTATCGACGTCAGCCTGCGTGGTGCTGCGGCCCATGGTGAAACGAAGGGAACTACGCGCATCAGCGTCTGATATACCCATAGCCCGCAGTACATGGCTTGGCTCGTCACTACTTGCGCTGCAAGCTGACCCAGCGGCGGCCAAAATGCCCTGTTGCTCGAGAAGTATAAGGAGCCGCTCGTTGTCCTGGCCAGGCAGTGTAATGTGTATGTTGTTAGGTAAACGGTGCTTTTGTGAACCATTGATAATTGCTTCTGGAAGTTTCTCGGCAGTAAGCCGATACGCATAGGCCTGAATCTCACTCAACCGTTTTGACTCTTCATATCGTCTGGCTTGTGCGGCAGCAAGCGCTGTAGCAAAACCAACCGCACCCGCTACATTCTCGGTACCACTGCGTAGCCCTCGCTCTTGCCCACCGCCGTACAGCAGTGGTTTGAGCTGCACGTGGCTCGCCACATACAACACACCCGATTGCTTCGGTCCGTACAGTTTGCCGCCGTTGAGCGTCATCATGTCGACGCCGAGCCGCGACACGTGTATGTCGAGGTAGTTGGCCGCTTGGCAAGCGTCGGTGTGTAGGTAGAGCGGTGTAGCATTTCCCGCTTGCTGCCGCTGCACGCGGATTTCAGAGACTAGACGGGAAACGTCGCGGATTGGTTGTATGGTACCAACCTCGTTATTAGCCAGCATCACACTTACGAGCACCGTGTCGTCGGCGATTTTGGCACGCAAATCGTCAAGATCTACAATACCCTGCTCTGTTACACACACAACGGAGCATTTAAATGTTTGCGCCGGCGCGAGCACCGACTCGTGCTCAACTGCACTGACCGTAACAGAGCAATTAGGGTCTTTGCGGAGCGTGCCCAAAACGGCCAAATTATTGGCCTCCGTCCCCCCCGCCGTAAAGATAATTTCGCTCGACCGTACGCCAAGCGACCGGGCCACCGATGCTCGCGCATCATTGACCGCTGCCCGCACTGCCCGAGCTGGCAGATACGTCGCCGACGGGTTATAAAACTGCTCGGCAAAAAACGGCTGCATCGCCGCCAAAACATCATCTGCAACTGGCGTCGCCGCCGCATAGTCAAGATATATCATATGTGTAATTTTACTCGTCGGTGAGCAATTTATCCTAGCAAAAGAGCATGGTACTCTTTTACTAGGATAAAGCGCCCTTAGCGAGTGCCCTGAATTAGCGGTTCAAGCTCGGCGAGGACCATATCACGGTAACGACGTACCGCTTCTCTGAGGTTATGTAGCTCCTGCGGTGTTAGCGGCTGGTATGATTGATTGTTTTGCGCCTTAAAGATGCCCTGGGGCCGTACATCGTACCGGGTGGTACGAATGTGTTGCTTGCCAGTCTCGTCTTTCCATTCTTCGTGCCAGACCCAGGTACGCTCATCGAGGCAAAAGAACTCGCGCCGTACACCTTGGGGGATGGGGCCAAACACTTTACCACCTATTTTTGCCTCTTCGTGAATAGCGCGTCGATAGGCATCGTTCCACTTCTCCTCTGGAGTCTTGGGCGTTACTACTGAAAAAAGCTTAGAAAAAACTGGCATGGTTTATTTACCCGCCTCAAATGACCTTGCTACATCCTCACGAATTTTAATCAAACGCATTTCTTCGGTCATATCTTCTGGTTCTGGCTGAGAATGCTGGTTATCCGCGGTTGGAGGTATACTAACCTGGCGAACTTCTTGGGAAATTTGTAATTCTGGAGTGTTAAATACAGGCGCTTCTAGAATGACCAGTGGCGTAATTACGGCGTCGGCGTCGGTTTCACGCATAAGAACGGCATTCAGAGCAGCACCTTCGAGCACGTCAGTGACATCCTCAAGCTGGGCTATCTTCGCAGGTTTTTCGGCAGCAAGCGGGTCTGGAAATGCCAAAACATCATCTGCGGCTCTTTGAATTACACCAAAACGGACACCTAATACGTCCGCTTCAGGTGTTACCTTGATGTCTTCATGACTTAAAAATCCCAGCATGCTCATAAGTCTATATCCTAAATAGTTTTTGGGCGTTTGCAGTGGTGGCGCTGGCTAGTTCGGCCAGTGGTATACCTCGCAAGTCGCTCAAATATTCTGCCGTAGCACGTACATGCTTCGGCTCACACACTTTACCACGGTGGGGCGTCGGTGTCAAGTAGGGCGCATCTGTTTCTAACAGCAGTGCGTGTTGTGGAATTGTGCGATATATCACACGCTGTTCGTCATTTTTAGTGAAAGTCGCAATACCATTGACACCAATGTAGAGCCCCCGCTCAAGACCTTTCTCGAGGTTAGTGAGGTTGTCGGTAAAGCTATGCAACACGCCCCTCACCCCTGTATAACTATCAAAAATCGGCCAAAAATCGTCGAACGCATCACGCACATGAAAGCTCAGTGGCAGATCATGCGCAAGCGCAAGCTCTATCTGAAAACGTAGCACCTTCTCTTGGTCACTCTGCGGTGAATGGCCGTAGTAATAATCGAGCCCACACTCCCCCACTGCCACCACTTTTGGCGCTGTGGCCAAAGCAGCGAACGTGGCTTGTGCCTCAGCGGTCAGATGATGCTTGGCTTCATGCGGGTGTATGCCGATGCTTGCCCACACACCGTCGTGCTCACCGACGAACTCAGTGGCTAGATTACTATCGGCTAGACTTGTGCCGATGCAAATCATCTTCGTGACAGCTGCATCGTGTGCCGCAGCGATAACACTCTCTGGTGTGCGCTCGGCCTTATCGGCAAACCACTTGTCGTGAGTCGGCGTAACGGCCCGAACAAGCTCGTGTATGTGGCAATGAGTGTCGGTTAGATTCATAGTTGGAATATTGGATAGTTGGATGGTGGGATGGTGGGAAAACTAAGAGCGGTAAGCCTTCCGCATTGGTTAATCATTATTCTTTACTCTACAACTGGTTCGGTTTCGATGCGGGGGAAAAGGGTGCCTTCGACGGGGCGGACGAGGCCTTCGGCAAAAATTTGCTGTATTTTGGCGGCCGTGGCGGGCAAAAACGGCTCGAGCAGGTCGGCAATCTCGAGTAGGTCACTCACGAGACCGGCTAACACGTCGCGCAAATGGTCCTCATCGCCACCCTTGGCGATAACCCAGGGTTTTTCGGTGTCAATAAGCTGGTTAAGGCCGCGCACTTGCTCCCACACCGCATCGAGCGCACGGTCAAATTTGCAAGCCGCCATAGCATCGCGGTAAGCGCCCGTGTCATGACCTTCGTCTGGCGTATCGCCGACAATGCCCGCTTGGTATTTCATAATCATGGCGGCGGTGCGTTGCACGGCGTTGCCAAGCTCATTAGCAAGCTCATTGTTGTAAGCAGCGATAAATGCCGGCCAGCTAAAATCACCATCCTCATAGCTCGGGACATGCCGCAAGAAATAGTAGCGGAAGGCATCGGCACCGTACTTTTCGACAATCTCGGTTGGCGAGACGGCATTGCCAAGGCTTTTGCTCATTTTTTTGCCGTCAACGGTCACATAGCCGTGCACATAGAGTGTTTTGGGCAGTGGCAGCCCCAGTGCCAGCAGTATCCCTGGCCATATGGCCGCATGGAAGCGCAAAATGCCCTTGCCAATGACCTGAACATTAGCCGGCCAATACTGCTGAAAATCTTCGTGCTCGGGGTAGCCAAGCACCGTGATGTAATTGAGTAAAGCGTCAAACCAGACATACATGACTTGGTTTTTGTCGCCTGGCACGGGGATGCCCCAATCTAACTTGTCTTTGGGGCGCGAAATACTGATATCATCGAGACCGCTATCGAGCAATGATAGTATCTCATTGCGACGTGTCTCAGGTATAACCGAAAATGTATTGTTTTTGATTGCAGAGCGAATCTGTTCGCTGTAATTGCTTAGCCGAAAGAAGTAATTTTCTTCCTCAATTTTCTCGTAGGGACGGTTGTGGTCGGGGCACACGCCGTTATTTGCTTTGACAGTCGTCTCGGTAAAAAACTCTTCGTCTCCGGTGCAGTACCAGCCGACATACTTGTTTTTATAAATGTCTTTGGCAAGTGCTTTCCATATGAGCTGCGCACGCTGTTCATGGCCTTTGTCGGTCGTGCGAATAAATCGGTCGGGTTGTACACCAAGCGCCGTCACGAGGTCACGGAATTTTTGGCTCATTTGGTCGGCTAATGCCTGCGGTGTAATGTTAAGCTCAGCGGCTTTCTCGGCAATCTTACCACCGTGTTCATCGGTGCCGGTACTAAAGATAACATCACTGCCCTGCCCACGAGCGTAGCGTGCGAGTACATCGGTCATAACAAATTCCATCGCGTGCCCAAGGTGCGGTTCGCCGTTGACATAAGGTATAGAGGTAGTTATGTAGTATTTCATCTGTACAATTGTAGCAGAAATAGTGCCACCCTTCTACGCTCGGCGGTATTGGGTCGCCACAAGCGAGCCCTAACTTGAGAGTTACGTGCCTCACTGGCTACATAGTCGCTCGACTACTGCAACAAACGGGCGACGCGGGCCTCGGTGCTTGGATGAGTCGAGAAGAGGCTTGAAAGACCTTGCATGTTGAACATGTTGGTGAACATGAGGTGTACGGTCGCCTCCTCGGTGGGACTGGGACGGTGGTTTTGCAACTGTGGTTTGACTGACTCAAGCTTTTGCAGTGCCGACGCCAGAGCACGACCATCACCGTTTGTGACCTGCTTGCTGTGTGCATCGGCGCCAAACTCGCGTGAGCGCGAGACGGCAAGTTGGATGAGCGTTGCTGCTAGCGGGGCCAGTATCATCATAGCGATAGCGGCGATAGGGTTGCCACCGCCCTCTTCATCATTACCACCAAAGAAAAACGCCATTTGCGCGATGTAGCTAATGGCGCCACCGAGCGTCGCGGCGATGGTGCTGACGAGCATGTCGTAGTTTTTGACATGACCAATCTCGTGTGCGAGCACGGCATAGAGCTCTTTGTCATCAAGTATTTCCATAATGCCAGCAGTAACCGCCACGACAGCGTGGTTGTGTGATCGACCCGTCGCAAAAGCATTTGGGACAGGGGTATCAACAAAATAGAGCTTTGGCATGGGCATGCCGTCTTGGGTTGCAATTTCCTGCACCATTCTGCGCACCTGGGGATACCTTGTTTCGTCGAGCGGCGTGGCCCCTTGCATTTTGAGAACGAGCTTGTCGCTGAACCAATAGGTGCCGAAATTCATGACGGCAGCAATGCCAAGTGCCACGAGCGCACCACTTTGGCCGCCGACGAGGTAGCCGACACCCATGAATAGCCCCGTCATAATCCCGAGGAGTACGGTTGTTTTCAAAAATGCAATTGTTTTCACTTGTTATTTCCCTGTTTCGCCCCGAGCTTTACTAATAGTGCCGAAGAGCGTCGTTATAGTGTACCAAACCAAGCTTATGTATTTCTGAGAAAAATCTTACAGCCACGCTGATTTTTGGCTACTTAAGCATGCTTGCGACGACTTTGGCCTCTGACGAGTCAAGCTCGGCGAAAAGTTCGGTGTCGTATTTCTCTGAAATCTGGTAGATGTAATCTTCTTTTGCGCGAGGGATGACGTGAAAATGGATATGATTGACCTTGAGATTGTTTTGGTCAAGAAACGGCCGGTAGTTTTGGCGCACATCGACGCCATCGCCCAGCCCATGCTCAATCAGCTTTTGCTCGACGAAAAATACCAGTTCGAATATAGCTTGGAGCTCCTCGGCACTAAGCTCCCAAGGTTTTTCGACGTGCCGCTTGGGTACGACCAGAAAATGCCCGGGGACTTTGCGCGGATTACTCAAAATGACCGTTGCAAGCGCATTACTTTTCAGGGCTCTTGTACCTACGCCGCAAAACGGGCAATCTTCGGATTTCATACCTCTAGTATACCAGCTTCACTGCTATAATTGCCCTTATGAAGATAGCCAGACCAGCCTCCGCACAGCCATTGCCCGACGATGCAACACTTGTATTCGAGGGCGAAGTTTTTGATGTCTATCAGTGGCAACAGCAGATGTACGACGGAACGACCAAAACATTTGAGAAGCTCAAACGTGCCGACACGGTCATTGTGTTTGCCGTGCTCGATGATGGTCGTATCTTGCTCACGCGGCAAGAACAGCCCGGGAAACAGCCATTCATCGGCGCGGCCGGCGGTAGAGTTGAACCCGGCGAAGACATTTTGGCGGCCGCTCAGCGTGAGCTCCTAGAAGAAACAGGCTACGAAGCAGATGAATGGGTACTCTGGCATAGCGAACAGCCTATCTCAAAGATTGAATGGGCAGTATATGTGTTTGTTGCTAAGAAGTCACGTAAGGTCGCAGGGCTAAACCTCGACGCCGGCGAAAAAATTGAGCTTATGCCAGTTACGTTTGACGAACTGATCGAGATTGGCACATCATCAAAGCTGTCCGCAGGTTTTTATGAAAGAGAGATCACCGATCTTTTGTACCAAGCTAGGCTAGAGCCGAAGAAATACGAAGACTTGAAGAATTTATTTCTGCGTTAATA
>CAYZFT010000022.1:11273-17204 GCA_964477925.1 uncultured Candidatus Saccharibacteria bacterium | reverse complement strand
TAGGATATCGACCCTTGTGACTTGGTCATTCTTTTTACTGAAATACCGGCGACGCAATTCTGGCGTCAATGGTACGGCCGCGGGGTCAGTCTCGCTTCTTTCGGTAATCTCTCTCGTAAGATCTCTGCCCGAGGGTGTACCTGGCTCACCTCGAACATGACCAGTTTGTACTGGCTTGAACGGTGGCCGAAGTACAGGCGGTAATTCTGTAGTCAGTGGAAACGTAGGTGTTTCACCAATAGCCATACTTGCAACTAAGGGCGAAGCACCACTCCCTTCTTCTAGGGCGCGCCGATGAGCTTCTCCGCGAAAATCTGGTCCTGTAGTCGGAGTTGACATATGTAAACATTAGCACATTTTGTGCTGTTTTGTCAATTTTTGCCTCTGTTTGTTTATTCCCAGCGGAAGATGCGGACGGCGATGACGTAGACAATGGCACACCATGCTGCGATGAGGCCAAACTGCGGTAAGAGGTCACCGAAGGCCTTGCCTTCGGTGATGATGAGCCGCGCCGCGTCGATAACCGGTGTCAGTGGCAAGTACGCCGTCGCGCTTTGCAGCCACTCGGGCATAAGAAACCGGGGGAAGAAGCTGCCCGAGAGGAACATCATCGGCATGGTTACAATCTGGCTTAATGGGGCTGCTTGGCGCTCGTTTTTAGCCCAACCACCAATGGCGAGGCCAATACCAAAAAGCATAGTTGCACTGAGCATGACAAGCAAGCTCATAAGCAGCCAACTGCCTCGCATATTGAGGTTAAAAACAGTTAGGCCCACCGCGAACATGGTCGAAACCGAGAGCAAGCCGACGACTACGTTGCTCATGACATTACCGGTAAAATACTGCCAGACCTTGAGGGTCGTTGTGTGGTAGCGACGCAACACGCCCCGTTCTTTGAGCTTGGGAAAGACATTGACGGGGCCGAAAATGCCGAGGCTCATGAGCGAAAAGCCAAGCAAGCCAGCAAACACATAGTCAAACTGGGTCAGACCCTGTTTGGCATTAGACTGAGTTTTGACCGTAAATGGGCGCTCGATAGAGACAAACTGGGCGTTGATACCGTCAAACATCGAGCCAAGGACCGAGGCGAGTGTAGTCGCGGCCTGCTCGCTATTTTTGTTGTAGCGTACCACGGCCTCACCTGTTGGATAGCCTTTTGCGCCCATCTGGCCAAAGTCTTTGGGCAAAATGATTGTCGCGTCAATCTCACCGCGCGCCATCTTCTCGTCGGCCGCCTGGACAGTTTTGATTGTGTCGTTTACCTTGAGAATCTTGCCTTTTTTGGCTTCCTTGACGAAAGATGCGGCGACCGGGCTATCTGATTGGTTAATGAGCACGACATTAAAGCTGACGCTGTTGGTCTTGCCAAAAATGCCGCCAAATACAAACAGGAAAAGCAGCGGAAAGACGAAGGTGAAAAATATCGCCATTTTGTCGCGGAAAAGGCGCTCGATGTCGATGTGGGCAAAGGTCAAAACCGGTAGCCAAGCTTTTTTAAGTTTATCCACGGCTACTCCCTCAGGTCTTTCCCGGTTAGGTCGATAAAGACATCCTCAAGGTTGGCTTGTTCGACATGCTGAGCCTTGGTGAAGCCTTTTTTGAGCAGATTTTTTATGAGCACCTTTGGCGTATCGAGTGCGACGATTTTGCCCGCATCCATGACGGCCACACGGTCGCAGAGCAGCTCGGCCTCGTCCATATAGTGCGTTGTCATGATAACCGTAACGCCACGTTTCTGGATATCGCGTATGAGGTCCCACAAGTTACGACGCGCCTGCGGGTCGAGGCCTGTCGTCGGCTCGTCAAGAAAGAAGACTTTTGGACTGTGCACCAGTGCTGCAGCGATGCTAAAACGCTGCCGTTGGCCGCCCGAGAGGTTCTCGACGTAGCTTTTGGCTTTGTCCTCGAGTTGCATGTCTGTGAGTAGCTTCATTGCGTCGACCTTCTCGCCGTAGGTCGCGGCAAAAAAGTCGAGCAGCTCAGTCAGACGTGTTTTTTCCTCAAAAGAAGGCGTCTGGGGTTGCACGCCAATAATTGCCTTGACCGCATCAACATCGGTTGCCACGTTATAGCCTGCTAGCATCGCGCTGCCACCATCAATCGTGCGCAAGGTTTCGAGCATCTCGAGTGTCGTTGTCTTGCCAGCGCCGTTTGGGCCGAGTATGCCAAAGATTTCGCCCTCATAAACCTCAAATGATATGCCATCGACGGCCGGCGCGCCGTCATACACCTTACGAAGATGCTTCACTGTTACAATAGGCTTTTTCACTGTGCCTCATTATACTTGACTTACGCAAAAACTGTGCACTTTGAGATGTATGCGAAACAAAAAAACGCCCCTCTAAAAGGGGCGTTTTTGCTGTACCGAACAGGGCTACTAACGAGTAGTTGTGTTGGTCGAGCTATTGGTTGTTGGGGTTGTCGTTTGGGTCGCTCCAGTGGTTGACTGGGTTGGAGCCGTTGTTGATTGAGTCGAGTTGCTAACTTCCTTACAGTTCTCACCATTTGGATTCTGCTTTTTAAACTCGGCAATACTCTTGGTCACCTTGCCGTCTTTGACTAGGTTCTCCCAAAACGTGACTTGATCGCGGCTAATGAGCATTTGATCTTCTGGGAAGTGGATTTGCTGACAACCGAGCTTGACGAGTGTGTAATCGCTACTGGCCTGAGCAGTGGTTGCGCTTGCCTGTGTAAGATAGTACACATCTTTTAGATCGATGTAGCGGCTATTGAGCTCGTTAACTTTACCAAAGTAAACCTGACCGTTATTGAGGAAGACTGCCTGGTAGAGGCTTGCGTCAATATATTTTTGCTCATTTGCCGGCTTGCTAAAGACGAAGGCGAAGGCAGTAAGCCCAATCAAAAGTACCGCGCCGACTACAACAACAATATTCATAATACCCAACCATGACGGTCGGTTTGCGCCCTTTTTGTCTTTTTTGCCTGCGGGTTCATTACTGACAGCTGGCGTCGGCGTCGGCGCTGTTGCCGCATCATTGCGATTAGTCTGCTGGAAAGATTGTCGAAAATCCATCTTTGTTACCACCTTTTACATTTCTTAATGTCAACCATAAGTGTAATACATCAGTGGCGGCTTGCGCAATAGTAATCGTTGTTGAAAATGCTTTTATGAGGCTAGCGATGACAAACACCGATAATTAGGTGTTGACAAACAAATTACTAACAGAGTATGTTAGGGGTACCAACTAATGGAGGGAGGCCAACCATGGCATACAATCACACGAACTCAAAAGGTGTAACTTACTACCTAAACTCAAAGAAAGTCACCCTGCGCGGCGGCAAAGAGCAAACCATCTATTACTTCAGTAAAGATGAGCGCCCAGAGGCAACCGATTTGCCAGCAGGTTTTGTTGTTAACGAAAACCCACGCAACGGTTTCTTGACTGTTAAGCGCGCCTAAGTATACGCGAACCTTATGAGGAGCACCCGAGAGCAATCTTGGGCGCTCTTTTTTTTGTTACACGCACACATGGAACAGGTGGTGAATACCAGGTCATCCTTAATCATTTGGCATTGATTATTATTTGATCAGGTAGCATGTATCATTTGCAGCCAAATGCATCAAGGAAAAATGAAAAACTAAGGGTTAATCACTACATGTTCAATGATTAATGAAGAGCTTTCCTGCTATAATCATGAGCAAGATGGACAAAAAGAAATTCCTCCGCGTTTGGCACTATGTGCGTCGTATACATCCCTGGTATTTTCTCGCTATCGCTGTTGTCGCCGGCACAGTTAGTCTCTTTGCACTCCGCAATAATAACCTGCAAATGGTTGCACTCCGCGAAGCAGTCTATGCGGCCGACTCGGCTGGCAATCAGGCAACGATTGAAACCGCTCTCCATAACCTACGAGCGCACGTATACGGCCACATGAACACCAGTCTCACCTCTGGTGCAAACGCAGTGTGGCCACCAATCCAACTCCAATACACCTACGAGCGCGCGCAAGCAGCGCAACAGTCACAGCTCGGCCAAAACAATGCAGGGTTGTACCACGAAGCACAGCAAGCCTGCGCGACACAAGGTCAGGCCAGTAGTGGCGCTGAAGCCATCGCCTGCATCGAAAACTACGTCACCGCAAGAGGTGTCCAGCTTGGCACTGTTCCTGATGGCATGTACAAGTTTGATTTTGTCTCTGCCAAATGGTCACCAGACCTTGCGGGCTGGAGCCTGATTATCACCATCATTAGCCTCGTCACGTTCGCTTTGTCTGCTAGCTACCGCTGGTGGGCCAAACGCAACCTATAAGACATTTATCTTTGACCATTGAACATTAGTTTGTCATTTGGCATTGATACATGCTGCCTGACCAAGTAACGATTAATGCTATATGGTCAAAGATTCTCTGCTCTTTGCCAGTTACTACCTACCAATGTTATACAATGGTCGTATGCACATATTCTTTTCAGGCATAGGTGGTACCGGCATCGGTCCACTTGCCCTCGTCGCACACCAAGCAGGCTATGCTGTGTCCGGCTCTGACAAGCAAGGGTCATTGTATGTCGAGTACATCAAAAAACACGGCATCACAGACATAACTATCGGCCAAAGTTACGAAGATATTGCGACCGCGAACGCCCGCAAGCCGATTGACTGGTATGTCTACAGCTCGGCGGTAGCCATTGAGCAACCCGACGCCCCCGAGTTCCAGTTTTGCCGCGAGCACGGCATACGCATGAGCAAGCGTGATGAGCTGTTGAACCAGATATTAACAGAGAAAAAACTGAAACTCATCGCCATTGCCGGTACCCACGGTAAAACGACTACCACAGCCATGGCTATCTGGACGCTGAAGCAACTTGGTATGCCCATCGGTTACATCCTGCCCGCCAAAAGCAGCTTCGCCGAGATGGGTGCCTATGAGACTGGAGCTGAATATTTCATCTATGAATGTGACGAGTTTGACCGCAATTTCTTGTACTACCAGCCTGCGCTTAGTCTCATAACTGGCATTGATTGGGACCACCCAGACATTTACCCAACTCGTGAAGACTACTACCAGGCATTCCGCGATTTTATCGGGCAGTCGGTGCAAACGGTCATGTGGCAGAGTGATGTCGAGCGTATCGGCGGCAAACCAAGCGCAAAAGATACCGTGCTGTCAGATACAGATGCAAAAATGAGGCTCATTACGCTCGCAGGTCTCGTCAATCGCCGCAATGCTTGGCTGGTTGCCAACGCGCTTGCAGCGGTCACGAGCAAATCAATCGACGAACTGGTTGAGGTTTTGGAGCAGTTCCCTGGCGTGTCGCGACGTTTTGAACAGATTGCCCCACACCTATACAGCGACTACGCTCACACACCCGAGAAAATTCGGGGCGCTTTGCAACTCGGTCACGAGACAGCCGATACGAACCTAGTAGTCGTCTACGAGGGGCTGCACAATACTCGCCAGCATTTCATCCGCAATGATTTGACCCACCTGTTTGATGGCGTCAAACAGCTCTACATCGTCCCTAGCTACCTTGCACGCGAAGACCCGTCACTGACACTACTCACCCCTGAAAACCTGCGGGAGGGGCTTTCAGAGGCCGCACAAGGCAAAACAACGGCCGCATTGCTTGATGCCACCCTACACAACGCTATCCAGCAACACCTCGACGCCGGTGACACCGTCGTCTGCCTCACCGCCGGTGGTGGCAACAGCCTCGATGAATGGCTCAGGACAGAGTTCGCATCATGAAACTAATAGCTCCAACTGTTACATCAGAACAAATATAAGAACCACTACAACTGCAAGCGCAACCAACAGGATAACGACGGAGGCGGGGTTCGTATGCGGTATATCATCATTGCCGGTCGCACTCGGTACGCTCGGCCAATAGCCATCATCGAGGGGCTGACTGGCGGGTGGCACGGGCATACCAAGCATTGGCGGCACGCCAAAATCTGACTGTTGTGTCTGTTG
>CAYZFT010000022.1:0-11173 GCA_964477925.1 uncultured Candidatus Saccharibacteria bacterium | reverse complement strand
GCACGGGCATACCAAGCATTGGCGGCACGCCAAAATCTGACTGTTGTGTCTGTTGGTTTGATTGTTGCATCGTAGCCGCTGTCAGCGCTGCTGCCCCGGTGATGCTATCGCGGGTCGCAACATCTTTTGGACCCACCTCATGTTGACGCTCTTTATAATACTCATGGCCATAGACGATATTGGTTTCTTGCACGGCGTGACCGGCTTTATCAACCTCAATCGAGTGCCACGCGCTCGTTTCGATGCGGTTTTCTGGGTTGGCAAGCATGTGCTCGGCTTCAAGCCGTTCCTGCTCGGCAGCCTGGGCATTAAGTCGCTCGATGAGCCCCGCCTTGTCATGCTCTTGTTGTTCGGCGGTTCGCTTAGACGCTTCTACTTGCGTCATTTGCATGCGAGCAGTTTCGACAAGTTGCTGTTTGGCATCGGCTTTACGCTGATAGCGTTCGGCTTGGGCTTTGCGCGCTTCTTCGAGCTGATTAGTTTTGAGTAATTGATGTTGAAGCTCTAGATTTTCGAGGCGTTTTTCTTGCTTTTTGAATGCTTCCTTGGTTTTCTTTTCCATCTTGCGCTCACGACTCTTATGACGAAAGTGCTCAACAAGGCCGCCAACGATAATGCCGCCGAGCAACCCCTCTCCACGCCCACGGCGCCTCGCGTAGTATAACGCGCGTTCGATAGCCTGTTGTTGTGCTAAGACTTGCTGTAGTGTGTTCGGTGCCTGCGGCACATTCAAAACGTTCGGTGTCAGCGGCTGTGGCGGGGCATTGTAGCCGTAGGTGCGCTGAGTCGAGGCCGGTTGGGGTTGAACAGGAGCAGGGGAAGGTGTGGGCCGTGGTGGTGGGGGTGGCGAAGCTGTGGGCCGCGGCGGGCGAGGTGGGTTGTTATGACCACCGCCGCCACCGCTCGTTCTGGCATTGCCCCCGCTACCCCTTCCAGAGGCAGTTGGTGGCGGTGTGCCTGCCGCTTGTGAGGGTTCTTCGGGGTCTTCGGGGTCTTCTGATACCTCTGAGGTCACTTGAGCATCTTCAGGTAGGGCGGCTGCCGCAAGCTCGTCATCATCGGTGCCCGTATCTTCGCCACGCAGGTCAATCACTACTTCCCCACCATTAATCTCGTTGGGGTTGAGCTCACGTATGGGCTCGAGCTTCTCGACTGCAGCTTTTTCTACTTCGGCGGAAAGATTAATTTCTGGCAAGGGCTTTATGTCGCTAAACTCAGCTAGGGCACCCTCGACCTTGTTTTTTTCTTTTATCTTGCTGTCTTTTTCGAGCGTAAGTCCTGCAAGCAGTTTGTCCCAGGCGTTCATTTTAGGGCGTTCCGTCGTAGCCGCACGGGCGTCGACACTCTTCTCGACCACAGCAGTTGCCGAGGAACCGAGTTTTAGTGACGACTTTTTCTTTTTCGACTTTTCGTCATCATCGGTTGTCTCGGTGCTGTTTTCGCTTGTGAATCGTATGCCTTCTGCCATTTATATATATTCTACAATTTTCGTTCTATTTTGCAATATTTTCCCAACCATACTCTCCGTACAGCTTACCTTCGGCGATGCGTTCGATGGCGTACTTTTGGTAGGGCATGACAACATCTGGTACATCAGTGCAATCTATCCAGCCGATATCACTGTGTTTATCGGGCTCGGCATTGACCGGTTCGCCGTGCCAATCACCCGCGTCAAAAAACACATCAGTCCAGACCGTGCCGTCTTCGGCGTAACGGTGCTGCATATACAAAAATGCAATATCGTCGGGTGAGACCTGCAACCCAACCTCCTCAAACGCTTCACGAGCTGCTGCAACCGTGTATGGCTCGCCCGGTTCTACCCGACCTGCCGGCAAACTGTGCATACCGTCCAAGTACCCAGTGTTTTCACGCTTGACGAACAAGATGTCGTCATCATTGCGGAACAGTACATAGACTGCGCCAAGACTTTGGCTGCTCATCGGTTGTCTCCACTACCCCTCAAAACGCCGCGTTGCTGGCGGCTTGCCAACTTTTCGAGGTTAGACTGCGCCACGTCATCAAGATTGATGTCAAGCTCATGAGCCAACGCATTGATGTGCCACAAGATATCGCCGAGCTCTTTTTTGATGTCATCACGGTCGATTTTGGATGGGTCAGCTCCTTGATCGCGTATGATTTTCTTAAGTTTTTCGGCAATTTCGCCACTCTCGCCGCTTAAGCCTAGCACCCAATGACAAATATCGAGCATCTTGTCACCGTTATAGATAGCAGTGGTTAGGGCCTTTTTTTGGTACTCGTCAAATGTCACGCTGTCATCCTCCCGTTTTCATCAATTTTTACTGCCCCTTCACGGATAATCTCAATCGCATCATCAACGATACGAATAATAGTCGAGGGCGGGCGCACACCCAAATCACCGGCATCAACATAGAAATCAACGTTGTCACCAAAATATCGCTGGGCGCTTACGATGTCGGTTGCCGTTGGCTCAGCTGGGTGATTGGCACTGGTCGTCATGAGCGGCCCTGTCTGTGCTAGTAGTATCTGTAATTTGTCGTCGCGCGGAATGCGTACTGCCATGGTGCGTTCGCCAGCGCTGAGGTATGCGGGCACTAAACTCGCGGGCATCTCAACGCTCAAGGCATTTGGCCAGAGATGCTCAACGGCACGCAGTGAACGCAGCGGAAAACCAAGTGCTCGCAGCTGCTCAATAGATGCAGCAATAGTCGTGCCAGGCTGCCTTGCTCGATGTTTTATGTCATATAAGTGCCGTACGGCCTCCTCGTGCCCGGCGACACAAACAAGCCCATAGACAGTATCGGTTGGGATAACACCAACCGCGCCGTTTTTGAGCAACTCGACAAGCTCAGCGTCGCTAAGGCTCGTAAAAATACGTGCCACCCGCTAGAACCCCTGTCGAAAGGCTACCAGCGCTACTGCAGCTAGAACTATGAAAATGATGACCGCCACAATAATAGGGCCAAGCGGAACGGTCGAGGGCTGTTTGGGCGTGGCTGGTTGAGCAACATCAACGGGGGTACTCTTGGCAACTGATGATTGGCCGTGTCTTGCCGTATTATCTGGTACTGCAGGTGTTTCAGCTGGCTCATGGGCTGGTACCGGCTCGGCGGTCGGCTCGCTGGCACGTCCGGGGTCGGGAACGGCCAAAGGTGTTGTGGTAGGCTCTGGTGTCTTTTGCTGGACCACTACATCAACGAATTGTTCGGTGCTTGTTGACGACGACTGAGACTCTCTTTGGTTTTGATCTTCCATGTCACCATTGTACCACCCAAACGCCGTGAATTAACTTCAAACTGGCGGAGCAGCGTTGTTCGCGCCTTTGGGCGCAAACAAACATAGGTAACCCCAGCTCGTCATAAAAACCTGAGTACCATCTTACTCGTCGCCAGAAGCGTTGCGCTAGCAGCGCCTTTAGGGGTGGGGGAATCTTTATTCGGATTAATTCCGAATAAAGATTGGGGCGGTGAGAGCCTGCCCCTCCTGAGTTCGACTGTTATGTCGAGCTCAGGTTAGGTAAAGCCTGTGGTAGAACAGGAAGTATGTGCCGCCCGCTCTTCTTAAACCACGTTAGTATTGGCGGCTATCGTAGGCCCAGTGAAGTAAAGCTTGGCGTTGCCGTGGGCGGCACATCAGGTCGCCCACAGTACAGTTACCCTGAATTTGCGCCACGTGACGGCGAATTTGCCGCCAACGTCGTATTTGCCGGTCATCCTCTTCTGGAATGCGCCGACCATAGTAATACCGGCAGTACCACTGGAACCAACCACGTGGGTCCTCGGGGTGAATCCAACCTTTGCGCTGCCACTCTTCGCGCGACTGGCTGGCATCGATACCAAAATAGTTGAGACTTGAGTCGTGCACATCACTCAGCCTAGCGTGAACGAACCATTCTGCCGGAAACTCGTCGTGCTCACCTTCAAAATAATGCCCGCCAAAAACTCCCAACTCAAGCATTTGTTGGGGAGTGAGGTCGGGCGTGAATGTGCTGTCAAGCTGACCCAGGGGTGCTACGAGCGGGTAGCTGTAGTGAGCCTGCAGCGAATCGCTCATGTGCACAATTTTCACAGCTACGGCCTCAATGTGCCGGCAAAGACTTGCCATGCCAGTAGTGACTTTGCCGCCAGACTCAAGATGACATAAGCGCGCTCACCGTACAGATAATCGCGCCACTTGCCGACTTTTTTGTATTGCAGCACCATATTGATGGCAAAGCAGTTAAAGAAGAGGAAGATTGATACAAAGATCCAGTAGACAAATGTCGGGGCAGAGCTACCATTGGCTGCCCCAAGCCACATCGTAAATGCCACGCCTACCCAGGGGATGGCACCAGCCAAGCAGCCCAGCCAGTAGCTTAGCCAGTTGGTACGTTCAGTAGTTTGATTGTGCACTTCCATGACGAGCCCGAGCAGGTTCATCAGTGCCACAAGCACGAATATCATGATGAGGCCCAGCACGTCATAGATGCCGACAAGCATAGCGATGGCAACCATCATCGTGCTAGCAGACAGCGAGTATTCGACCCAGCGGAGCTTGTTGATGCCCTTCTTGAGATTAGATTCGTACTTTTGGCGGTACACCGTCGCGATTAGGAGGTGAAAGAGCGCTGACAAGAACAAAAAGCTGGCAACAATCATCGGTAGAGACAGGTTAAATAGTGTCTCTGTTTTGGGCACAAGCGACTGCGTCGCATCGTTAAACCGTAGATATGTCCCTGTGACGGGCAGACTAAAGCTTTTACTCAGTGCAAGTACTAGCACGCCTTGCGCAAAGTGCAAACCCGCCATAATCAAGTTAAATTTGTTCAGTGAACGTAGTTTATCAATTTGTTTCATGAAATCCCCTTTACTATACATAGCATAGTAGTTTTGAACACATTTTCCTAGTACTAAGTTAGCCCCATTTTAAAGATGGTATAGGTTAGCCTTCTGGCGAATGAGGCCCTCGGCGACAAGCTCACTCAAGACAGTGGGTAGGCGCTCATCACTCAGACCTAAATCTTCAATCGTGTGCGCTCCGCTCGACAACGCACGGATAACGGCTCCACGGATTTGACGTTTTGAGCCGACAAAGGTTGACTGTTTGGCGTAGTGCTTGCTGCGGCGGCTAGCATTTCCCTGTGTTGTCTTGAGGTGCGAGCCATAATCCATGAGTGCCCAGTAGAATTCGCGTGGCGTTTCATGATTGAGCACTTGACTCAAACTATCGCGAATGGCACTGTCAGGTATGTCCTCGGCATCAGCAAAAAAGTGATGAATTATGACAGTGCGGACATTAGTTTCGATAAATACGACTGATTCGTTGAAGGCGTAGGCAAGGATTGCGCCAGCGGTGTTCGTACCAATGCCCGGTAACCGCACGAGCTCCTCCGCTGAGCCCGGAAAAGCACCGAGTTGGTCAATCTGCCGTGCCGCAAGCCACAAATACTTTGCCCGGCGATTATAGCCAAGCCCCTGCCATACCCGCAAAACTTCGCTCAGTTCTGCCTGAGCTAGCACGCTAATGTTCGGGAATTCGGTTAGAAAGGCGTGGTATTTAGGTATGACACGGGCAACTTGCGTCTGCTGCAACATCAGCTCGCTTACCATGATTTTATAGGGGTCAAACTGCCCGTCGTCCTCTGCCGCACGCCAAGGCAAATTATGCCGGGCATGCCCAGCATAATACGTCCAAAGCGTTTCATGAAACTGAGCAATTTGACTATACGATAGATTCATCCAGTCATCATACCCCCGTGGGGTCTGCATCGACAAGCTGGGCTAGCGGTACATAGCACTGACCGCGGCAAGGCGCTGCGGCTCACCACCATCTAGGCTAATAGCGTACTCGTCAACTTGGGTACCGTTTATAGTGCGGTAGATGACGACGCGCCCGTTGACCCAACGCATGACCTCGACCATGCCTTTTTGCAGGGTCACTTGGCGTTCTTTACCATCGGCGACACTGTACTCCATCAAGGCGCCGCTTGCATCTCGGTCATCAACCCAGACACTGAGCTTACCATCAGGGCTATCCATGTATTTGCGCGCATTGTAGGTGGCGGGCGGAGTCGACTCGGTAGCCGCGTTGTTGCTCATTTTATACTCATACCATTTGTCAGGCGTCTGGAATTTAAGCGTCTTGTAGTCGGCTCGGTACAGTTGCCACACTTCACCTTCATGCAGTGTCTTTTTGTTGGTTGCATCAATGTTGCTGCGCACAAGGCCGCCCTTCACACTCGCGTCAATCGACGATACCACGTAATACACCGTGTTGCCATTCAGGACTGAGCCGTTAAAGTAATTGGCATTTGCCACCTGTATGCGTTTTGAATCGGTGTATTCGTATGATGTAATTTTGTTGCGGTTTGCATTTGCGGCGCTCGCACCCGCTATAGTCTGCTGGTATACGAGCGTTGTGCCACTCCAGCCAAGCATAGTGATTTGCTCGGCATGCTCAATAACTTCACTCTCACCGCTGTCGATGTCAATGATTGTCAGTGCACTAAGCAAATAGCCGTCTTTATTGCGCTTGTCGTCGCGTGTAGAAACAAGTGCTGCGCGCTTGCCGGCAGGGTCAACGATAACGTTCAACGCTGGCGTCTCGAGACCGGTGCCAGCAAGTAAGACTTTTTTGTTCTGCCCATCAAGGTCCATCTTGTACAGGTCGTATTTGCCGCTTTCTTTGCTAATAAAGACTTCTTTTTGTGCAGGCACAAGCTTGAGTTTGGTTAACTTGGTTGCCTCGGCCGCAATGTCAAGCTTTTCGGTACGATACCCCTGCTTCTCGATGACGACAGAGACCTTTTCGTCATCATTGGGCGCAATGGTCAGAATGGCAGTACCTGTAGTACCTGACTTGGTTGTTGCTTCGCCACTCGTCACATCCACCTCATTAATTGGCTTCCCCGAAAAATAATCTTCGAACACCAGGGTGTACTGCGTACCCACGGCTTTCAGCTCAATATTGCCAAGGTCAGTTGTTCGCATACCAAGTTTCATGGATTTTTTGACATCGGCAAAACCAGCTTTGTGCAATTTCACCTCTTGACTACCCAATGCAACCCCCTTTAGGTTGGCGTAGCCCTCACTATTGGTCTTGGCTGTTACGTCGCCTGCACTCAGCAAGACATTTTTAAGTGGGAGGGTCGTAGAGGCGTCAATGGCGGTAACCGACACACTCGTACGAACGCCGATAGCATTCAGTACTGTATTGCGTACGACCGGGACAAATATGACCACAGCAATTACTGCTAGTAAGATGCTCAACGTGATGTACCGTAAAACGCGGTTATCCCACCAGTTAAAATATGCTTGTTTCAAACGCTCTCGGAACGATGCTTTCATAACAACTGGCGGTGGCGCCAGAGCATCGGCCTCGGGCGGTAGCGCATTGTCGGCATCGGTACGTACAATATCGTCCACCGCTTTTTCAAGCGTTGTGTCTGGGTCGACGCTCGTGTCAAACCCACTTGGGGGTGCATTCATGTCAATATCGGCATCAGGCAGACCCTCCTGCTCACCTTCAACTTGAGCTTGCAGCTGCTTGTTAAGCTCATTGATGTCAACTTCAGGGGCAGAGCCAGCAGGCTCAGAAGGCACTGCGGGAGCTGGTGGGATTGGTTTTTCGGTTTCTGGCGGTTTGCTGCCATCGAGGCGTTGGGGTGGCCCCATTAATTCGACGACATGCTCTTCGGCAAATGTTTCGTTCACCTCTGGTGGTTTTTGTTCTGCTGCGTTGTGTTCGTCTGGCTTCATAATGCTTGTGTTCTCATTTTAGCAGGTAGTGCAAATAACGGAAGACGCTTCATGCGAATTGCATACATTGATGGCTTTTAGCCTACTGAATTTCTTCAAATAGGACTTTGCGGTGGCGCCAGAGCTTGTAAGCAAGCATTACCAGACAAGTACCGACAAATAACAGTGCCGTGGCTGCTAGCGCGGGCACAATATCTTCAGTACCCGATGTAGCCACCACCGACCGAAGATGTATGGTCGTTGTGGGCAATAGTTGCAATAGCACAACGATGGTGACAACCCCGAACAATACAAAGCTTGCGAAAGTGACGGCACTTTCGATTAGTTCCTCGCGCCAGAAAGTAGCACGTGAGAATACTGCTGGGTGTACGTACTCATCACTTGCCAGCTCACGTTCGGACTCAGCTCTTTGTAAAGCGCGTAGTAGTGAACTTACTAAAGCGTACACCACCATACCTACAACGCCCCAGAACATAAAGGTAACAACGCTATTTGTAAATGACAATTTATCAATACTAGCTAGGATTTTGCCAACAAAATCCCCAAACCCTGACTCGAGTATTTCGCGCGCACCGAGCAGATTGTAGGTGTCGAACACTGTTGGCAGCATAATCACAAACAATCCGACCAAAACGACTACCGCACAGTAGGCAATGTCGATACCGCTCGGTCGCACCGTATCCCAGTAGTTTCGTACTGCTTGTTTTTGTATGAGTGCCATGTAGTGGTATTGTAGCAAACTTTTACCCATCATGTCACATGCTACCAAACCTTGGCATCACCATTACGCCATCGCCGCACCAACTAGTATCCTGCCTATTCCCTGGTGACTATATTCTGCTGGTACAACGAAAATCATTTTGGTTCGGTTTGGCTTGTCCTGCTCGGCATCTTCGCTATAGCCGCATTTTTCGAAAGCTCTGACGCTTGATTCGTTGCAGTAAGCAACCGGCTGTAATTTTTGACGCACTACATCGCCAGTTGCGGCCGCTATCAAGTCCACCGCAATACCCTTGCCCCTGTAATCAGGGTCAACAAAGAGCGCGCCAACAACCGCCGCTTCGGTACTAACATGCCCCACGACTTTGGTGCCGTCAAGCGCGAGCAATGAGAATTCTAGCGCGAGCAGTTGCCTAGGGGTTTTCCGCTTCATCTTGTCATTGGCTGCTTCGGCGCAGACAACTTTCGAGATTGCCCTGGCCGCTCTCATCCGTCGCCATAAAGGAAGCTTATTTAGTTGTTCGTAGTGTATATCCATGATTAATCCCGTTTTTGAAGTTATATAAAAACCCCTCGCTTTGTTTTAAGGCGAGGGGTGGTTGTACGTAAAAATACTAGCCTAGCCCCTACGGGGTGGACGGAGCTCCTGGCTGAAGGCAAAAATAATCATGTGACTACTCTAGCGCAAGATGACAACGATGTCTAGCTCTTGGGTTAATCTTCGAGTGCTAAGTCGAGCAAAGCCGCACGAACATACAGCCCGTTCCCAGCCTGGTCAAAGTAGCGAGCACGGGGGTCGGCGTCGACACTCTGCGTAATCTCGCCGACACGTGGCAGCGGGTGCAAGATAATTGCATCTTTAGACATAACAGCGAGCGTAGTTTCGTCGATAACATATGATGACTCGAGTGTTGGGTCCGTCAGGCGCTCTTTCTGCAAACGAGTCCAGTACACAACATCGGCAGTCTTGACCGCACCCAACATATCGTCGGTCATCGTGAAGGGCACGCCGGCTTTTTTGAGTTCGGCTTGCAACGATTCGTCAGCCTGTAGCTCGGGCACCGAGACAAAGGTAATAGTATTGCCAGGGTAGAGGCTGAGCATCCGTGCCAGTGAGCGCACAGTACGACCATGCTTAAGGTCGCCACCGATGACGACACGCAGGTTATCGAGCCGGCCTTTGGCCTCAAATATCGTGTAAAGATCAAGTAATGACTGCGTCGGGTGCTCACCGGTGCCATCGCCAGCATTCATGATTGGGACTTTACTGACAGCGGCGGCGCGCTCGGCAGTACCGTTTTCTTTGTGCCGTATGACAACAACGTCGGCATAGCGGCTGACGACTTTGATAGTATCTTCGATGGTCTCACCCTTGACCGCCGAAGAAAACTCGCCAGCGTTTTCGGTACTGAGTACTCCCATACCTTGGCACTGTGCCGCTGCCTCAAAGCTCAGTCGCGTGCGGGTCGAGGGCTCATAAAAAAGGGTCGCCACCAGACGACCCCTGTGGGTTTCGGCTAATTTTGCACGGTCAGTATGAAATGCGTGCTTCATCTCGTCGGCACGTCGGAATATCACCGCGATTTGCTCAACCGTGAACTGCCCCGCAGAAAGTATGTGTCGCATAAAACCCTCCTTATTTACCCCTTAATGTACGCTATTCATGACGTTCGGGCAAGCCAATCCGGCACTCACGATACTAGACTTTTGACCCCGGGGAAATAATTTTCGAGTAGCGCGAGGGCTCCAATTCGACGTTCATGACAGCGAGCGGCGCAAGAATGCTACGAAGCACTTCACACGTCCGTTCCCGGCCATCCGCATCGGCCCGTCCGAAATCTGCGCTTTGACTGAATACTCTGAGCTCTTGCGGTACATTTCGCTCATCAACCACTATCTCTGTATCGCCGTAATCGGTCACCTCGTAGTCAAGTTTGTTATCGAGCAAATTCTGTTTTTTTAAGACTGGATACAAGAACTGTGGCAAGGAATGGTGGCGTAGTTGGCCTAAGTTCCTACCCAAAGGTAGCGTAGTCCCCATGATGATAATCTCACGAACATCCGATACGTCCACGCCAGGAGGCACCTCCCCGACGAGCGTAAAGCGACCAAACTTGCCCCCTAACCTATCTGCTACATTCCACCCCTCAACGAAACTGTTCCCCCGAAATCGCTCTGTAAAATCATCGGGCAAATACAACCCACTAAGCTCATCTACAAAAAAATCAAGCACACCAGTCGTAACCTGTCTGACGCAGTCAATTGGCCATTTTGTAAGTGCGGATATGTGCTCTGCCACTATAATCTCCTGGTTAATTAATTTTTATAATTACACACTTTTCGCATTCTGTCCACTGTGCGTTCAGGTTTATGGTGCATGATATACTTTGACCATGCACATACGGAAGTTTCGGCATTCGTGTTTGGTGGTCGAAAAAGACGGGCAGTCACTTGTGATTGACCCGGGCGAGTGGTCGACAGACTTTGTTGTACCCGATAACGTCGTTGGTGTCATCGTCACGCACGAGCATGGTGACCATTTTTATACTGAAACATTACGCGAGATTATCGCAACCAACCCCAATGCAATCATTTACGCCCATGCTGATGTCGTAGTGGAGGCTCCGGACCTACCGACTATGTCTGTTGCGGCAAACGAAACGAAGCTAATTGGGGATTTCACCGTGAGGTTCACGGGTGGCGATCACGCCCGTGTTTTCCCTGACAAACCTGTCTGT